>NZ_VDFO01000036.1:0-30269 GCF_009600995.1 Companilactobacillus halodurans
ATAAAAGAAATGGAACCGCAATGGATACAGTCATTACAACGTTACGAAAAAATATAAACTATGTAAAAAACAGTTGCTTATTGCCATATTCCAATGGCCCTCTTGAGGGCACCATTGGAAAAATAAATAAATTGAAAAGAAATTCTTATGGATTTAGAAATCTTGACCATTTTATTAAGAGAATAAGATTGATTTGTGCATAAAAAAAGTACCCTCAATGAGGGTACTTAATAAGCTCAAAAATCATTCATCAATATGATTTGACAAAGAGCCAAAATAGTAAATCTACTTACTATCTACTTTTTAACTTGTGCTATTTTCAATACGATTCAGAAGAAAAATCACAATTAATATTAACTAATCTCTTTAATTTGCGTCTTCTACACTAATTAACGTGTAATTCTTCTTTCCTTTACGAGCCACAATATATTTACCATCAAAGCCATCTTTAGGGTCTATCATAGACTCTACATCAGTAACTCTTTCACCGTTTATAGTTATGGCTCCATTCGTTACATCTTCACGTGCCTGACGTTTTGAAGGCTCAATCTCAGTATTTACCAAGAGATCAACAATATTTGTCAAAAGATTGTTAGCATGTGCTGACGGAACCTTATCAAAAGCTTGTTTAATTTCTGATGCTGACAACTGTTTAATGTCACCACTGAATAAAACTTCAGAAATTTTTTCAGCTTCTTTCATTTCTTTTACTCCATGAACAAATGACGTTACCTCTTGAGCCAATCGTTTTTGAGCCTCCCTCTTTTCTGGTTCCCTTGTAACTTTTTCCTCCAAAGCATTGATTTCATCATGTGACAAGAACGTAAAGTACTTGAGATATTTAACGACGTCACGATCATCTTGATTAAACCAAAATTGATAGAATTCAAATGGAGAGGTCTTCTTAGGATCGAGCCATACAGCACCACCAGCAGTCTTACCAAATTTAGTACCATCAGCCTTAAGCATCAAAGGAATAGTCAGTCCGTAAGCTTCAGCTTTAGAATCTTTTTTATGAATTAAATCTACACCGTTAGCCAGATTGCCCCATTGGTCGGCACCACCAATTTGAAGCTGAATATCCTTTTCTTTAAGTAAATGATAGAAATCAATAGACTGCAAAATCTGATAACTGAATTCAGTAAATGAGATACCATTATCTAAACGACTAGCAACTGCTTCTTTAGATAGCATTGTATTTACATTAAATGATTTACCATAGTCTCTTAAAAAACTTAGCAAATCAATTTTACTTAACCAATCGTAATTATTAACAATATCAAAATTTTCTGTACCAAATAATTTAACCATTTGGCTAGTTAAAGCTTTTTCGTTATGTTCAACTTGACTAGTCGTTTGAAGTGATCTTTCAGTTTTTCTACCTGATGGATCACCTATAAAACCAGTACCTCCACCAATAAGGATATATGGATGATGTCCTGCAAGTTGAAACCTCTTTAACATAATAAATGGAATTAAGTGTCCAATATGAAGTGAATCACCGGTAGGATCAGTACCACAATAAAGAGAGACCTTTTTATTTTTTAATAATTTGCGAAGTCCTTCAAGATCAGTACACTGATTGATGGCTCCACGCCATTGAAAATCTTCTAAAATGTCCATAAATATCTTCTCCTTAAAAAACGCTTTAGCTTTATTAAACAACAATTAAATTAATTAATCAATTATTAGTCTTATTTTAATGTTCTCTTTTTATGTTCTAGTATAAATCCAACAAAAACAGTAAAAAAGGGAACCAACAATGGGAAGAATGAATATGGTATATATTGTATAGGACTAACTTGCAATGCTCCTTGAATAAATACTCCACTGACACTCCATGGGATAATAGAATTAACTGCTGCACCAGCATCATTAAGTGTCCTAGTTAATCTTGTTCTTGGCAAATTCATTTTATCAAATGAATCTTTAAAGCTTTCACCTGGCAAAATAACTGATAAATATTGTTCGCCAACTAAAAAATTTACACCAACACATGTAATAGCTGTCATTAAAACCAATTTTCCTGCAGTATTAATAAATTGTCCAAGCCCATCTATTAAGGATCCAATGATATGAAATTTAATCAATAATCCCCCTAATGACAACGCAAAGATAATCAAGGCCAAAGAACTCAACATACTATCAATTCCACCCTTTGATAATAAAACATTCATCGTCTTACTACCAGTTTTAGCTACATATCCATTCATTATATACTTAGCTAGGGTGTTTAATTTTATTGGACGATGTAACCAACCAATAATAACAGCAAAGAACGAACCAAAGGCTAGTGATGGCACTGCTGGAACCTTTAACCACGCAAGAACTAATAATAAAATGATAGGTAGAACTGTCCAAAATGAAATCCAGAACCCATTTTGGAGCTGTTGCGTCATAATGGTTATCTTCTCCAAGCTTACATCCTTATGGCCAAATCCAAGTAGTGTATATCCAATCAAAACCACACCCCAAACTGGCAAATCAGTCCAAATTAGACTTTTGATATGCTCATAAATATCTATTTCACCAACACCAGCAGCTAAATTCGTTGTCCCAGATAATGGAGAAACGTTTGCACCAAAGTATGCTCCTGAGATAATAGCGCCAGCAGTAATACCTGGATTTATTTTCAACGCTGATCCTATTCCAATAAAAGCAATGCCCATTGTTGATACTGTAGTAAACGAACTGCCACAAGTAATACCAACGAGTGAACAGACAATAAACACTGTAGGTAAAAAGTACTTAACTGATATTATTTTAAACCCAAAATACATGATTGTAGGGATGGTTCCCAAATAAATCCATGTTGCAATTAAAACACCAATTAAAAGAAAAATCATCAAGGGAATTACTCCAGGCTTAATTCCTTCTTCAATTGCTCCAACTACTTCATCCCAATTGAATCCTCTGATAATTCCATAAAGCATAAGAGAAACTACTGAAATCAGCAGAGGAACCTGGGGCGATTGACCCGAAAAGATAATTAAGTACCCCAGTATAATCAAAATTATAATAACAACAATTATACTTTCTAAAACGCCAACATTTGGTTTATGTCTTTCACTCTTTCTCAAATTAGTTACACCCCAATCTAATAAATAATTACATACTATTTATTTTCGTATGCTCGAGCATCCTTAAGCCACTGATCATTTTTGTGTGAATTAATAATTAATGGGATAATAGTCATTACAACAGTAATAACAACCATGGCAATTCCATTAGTAATTCCAGCGGTAGCTACTGTTACAATACCAATGGCAAAAATACCAAAAATAAACAATATCGTCCAAATCCAAGCAGCCACATTACCACTTTTACCAACACGGTATGGTCTCTTTGCATTTGGCTGTGTGTAACGTAATCTGATGAATGCTATTGCAATTAAGAAATAAAGAACACAATACAATAATGTCGTTGTATTTGTTAGCATTAGAAAAACACTATTAATATCTGGTAGAGCATACATTAAAGCAAATAGTGTAATACAAGTTGTTTGTGTCAAGATAACATTTCTTGCAACACCAATGTCATTGTGTTTAAAGAAGCCCCATTTTGATGGTACTAGCCCTTCACGTGCAACTTGAATCATTGATTGTGAAGGTCCTGTTACCCAACCCGACAGTTGAAGGAAGACACCAACGGCTGCCAATAAGCTAAACACATTAGCAATCCATAATGGCCAACCTAAAATTTTACAGAATAGAATAATTGGTTGTGTAATATTTGTTAATTCTGTCGAACCTTTTGGTACAACATCAGCAACAATGAAAGCATTTAACAAATTCAAAATAACCATTGCAACTAATGCAAAAATGACACCTTTAACGAAATCATTTGACTTTTTCATTCTTGGAACATAAACACCTAATGTTTCAATTCCTGTGAAGATGAATGAAATAGCAGCAACATACTTCAAAGTATCAACACTAGGAATTAATTTACCAGAAGAAAATGATCCTAAAACACTATTAACATCAATTCCTGTCTTGGCAAGTGCGGCAATTCCCATAATAATCATAACTGCAAATGGAATATAAACACCAAACCAAACACCAAAATTACCAGCAAATTTAGCCATATCAAATTTCAAATTTAATATTGTAATAATCCAGTAAATAACAATAATACATGCTAAGGTAAACCAGTGATTTTGTCCCAAAACTTGATTACCAATTGTATTACCCAACAATGGTCCAAGAGTGGAAGCAACCATAACCATACCTGGGAAAATTTGTACCCAAAGTAGCCATGCTGTGGTGAAGCCCCATTTTGACCCCAATCCAGTACGTACCCATAACTGAGGACCACCGGCATCTTGAAGCATCGATGAGAATTCTCCTGACATAATTGAAACAGGTAAAGCAAAGAAAATAACAGCAAAGATCAAATAGAAGAACATTTGCCAACTTGCGGCTGCCAATGTTGGAACACTACGGACTGTGGCAATCATAGCCATACCAATCCCGATAAATGTACCAAGGCTTATTTTATTATTTGAGCTCATTTTTATTTCAACTCCTAAACACGTAAAGCTCAGTAGCATCCCTACTCCTGAGTTTTACGAAAAGTTATAATATTAATACTTATTTAATAAACTGTTTATTGTTACTATTTCATTTGATTTAAAATCTTTGACAATTTTTCAGCCATAGCACTCTTAATTTTACCTGCATATTCAGCAAAATTATCTTTATCATATAGAAGTGGTGTCAATACACATGCACGTAAAATTCCAACAGCTTTTTCATTCTCCCAATCATCATGTGTAAAGCCCAGACTCTTTACATAAGCTTCAGGACTATCACCATAACCATCTTTTGCAAAATCAGTATGTGATGTAATAAAATCGTTATTATAAATAGGGCCCTTAACGAATGAGGCCTCTTGATAAAATGCAAGATTTAAGCTGTTCATCTTGGCAAAATCCTTATTGCCCTTAACATTAAATGTCCAATCAACCATGTTGAAGTCAGGCTTTGTTAATGGATTAACTTCAATCTTTTGTCCATTAATGTCAAAGCTCAAATCATTCAAAAAGTCATAATAACGGTTAGCTGCTTCAATTGAACGACCAATTAACTTACCATACCCTGAAACATTCAATGGCAAAACACGATGTGCAGTCCAAACAGCCGCTGCAGTTGCACCAGCCTTGGAACCTTCAAGAATATAAGCACCTAACATTGATGGTGCCTTTGAACGTTTATCAAATACGTATGTAGCAAAATATGAAATGATGTTGCGCATAGTAATATTACGAATTGCAATTCCACCAGCTGCATAAGGTACATAGCCCATCTTGTGAGGATCTACTGTTACCGTTTCAGCTTCTGAGATGGCCTTGAATGCATTATAGACATCTTTTGAAATGTATTCTTTATTTTCTTGGAAATCACCATACTTTTGATGAACTTCTTGTAACTTATCATATGGAATGAAATTCCCATCTTCATCTAAGAATAATGAACGTGCATAAGCTCCATAAGCAGCATCAACATGTAAATAGAAATATGTCCCTTGTTTCATCAATTTTTTACGTAATTCGACAACTTTATCGACAGGATCAACAGCACCCTCTTCAGTAGAACCAGCAACCGCTACAACACCAAGTATTGGAGTTTTTTCAGCAACTAATTTATTGATTGTCTTTTCAAGTTCATTTACGTCAAGTCTGTAATTGTCATCTACTGGAACAGGAACAACTTGATCCAAACCAATACCAACGACATCGGCAGCTTTCATCCAGCTATAGTGTTTAGTCTGTGGTACTAGCCACTTGCCTAGTTTAGAAAGATCCACTCCTCCACGAGCTGACTTTGCTTTGATGGCATCAATAGTTTTATCATCTTGACTATTAAGAATATCCATAATATCGTCCACAGACATATTGAGTAATTCCCAATCACTCTTGCCTTCTACTAATTCTGGCTTTACTTCCTTCATTGCTAATGGTAGACTTTTGACATTTCTTGCATACCATAAGCCTTCCATATTTGCCAATGAGCCATCGGCAACGATATGACCCCAACCATGATTGAAGTTAAATAACTTAGCAAAATCCTTACCTACTTCTTCTTCCATTTGAGAAGTACCTGGTGATGATTCATATGCAACATTATTACCATTCCATAACATCGCATATGTATATGCCAAAATTGAAGGCATTAACGTCTCAGAATTCATGTGTCCAAAATAACGAGGTGAGTGCCATGGAACAGAATTTGTACGTAAACGAACGGATAATTCATCTAAAACAGCATTCATTTTATTTACAGTTGATTTAAATGACTCAGAAGTTTTTTCATCTTCCGAGATTAATGGTTCATCTTGTGGCATATAATTCTTGCGCCATCCCATATGTTCATTAACCAACTTAATTAATGTTGTTTTGAATAAATCCGCATTTTCGGCTTTATCACCGATAAAAAGTGCATCAAGATTTAAATTATCATTATTATTACCGATATTGTCAGTCATACTAAAAACCTCCCATATTTATATTTGCCTGATCGACTAACCAAGATTTATCTTAGATCTTTTATAGAATATGTCAACGTTTTCATAAAGTGGGATAGTCCTTTTAAATGGATTTATATATATTTTCTAATTTTTCGACTTTCACATACTTTATTTTAAGTATTCTACAAATTTATTGATAAAAGCATTCAACAAGGTTATATTTTTTTGTGAATTCTAGTTAGTGACTATTAATTATGCACCCCGTTTTATAATTAAATTAATTTTTTATAATTTTAAATTATTATTTATATATTTTCCCTTAAATCGAGTAGGAGGTGACGATTAGTCACCGACCTCTCACACCACCGTACGTACGGTTCCGTATACGGCGGTTCATTAATTTAAGCATTTTGAATAGACTCGAGTTTCTTGGACATATTTATTAGTCCAAGGGACTCGAGTTTTCTATTCGTTAAAGTGTACAACAGGGTCTTACTATGGGCTGTTCGCCAGTAACCCTTACGGATATTGGCGAATATCCAAGCTTGATTCTTTGGCATACCAAGTTTCATTAGGTTTCTAATTCTAGTTTTAGTTTTCTTTCGATTGATGGTTAGTTTCAAGTCCTTCTCAAGAAATTTCGAAATACTTTCAAGAACTCGATATCCAGCTTGTTTACTTTTGACATAGATATTACAGTCATCGTCATAGCGAACAAACTTATGTCCACGGGACATAAGTAATTTATCGAGTTCATTTAAATAGATATTAGCTAGTAATGGAGAAAGGTTGCCACCTTGTGGCGTTCCTTTTTCGGACTTTTGAAATAGTTGTCCATCCATTACTCCACTAGTCAAGAATTTACGAATCATTCTCAATAACCATTCATCATCAATATACTGCTTGATGAATTTCATTAGTAAGTCATGATTGACTGTATCGAAGTATGATTTTAGGTCAAGGTCTATCACAACGTGATAGCCTTGATCATAAAATTCTGTGACACGTTTTATAGCATCATGAGCACTTCGATTTGGTCTAAATCCAAAACTATTATCAGAAAACACATTCTCAAACATAGGCGTCATTGCTTGCGCAATTGTCTGTTGTACCAGACGGTCAACGACTGTGGTACCCCTAACTTACGTTTTGACCCATCAGGTTTAGGTATTTCTACTCTTCTGACAGGTTTGGGCTTATAGGTAAGGTTGCTTAATGACTTTATCAATTGAGTTTTGTTCTCTTTGATATAGTCGAACAGTTCATAGACAGTCATTCCGTCTATTCCTTGAGCTCCCTTGTTCTTATAGACTCGTTTATAAGCTAGATTGAGATTGTCTCTATTCAAAACTAATTCTTTAAATGAAATGCCACTCTTATTCGTGCTCTCACCAGAGGCGGTACTACGCGCCTCTGATTTCCTTTGATTTTCCAAACCTATCATCCTCAGATGGTCAGCTTTTTGTTCTGTTTTCTGCGATTGTCGCACCGCTTCCACCTCCAGTATCGAAAAAAGTTATTAATGTTCGGTCCTTCGTCGCAATCGACTACTATGATCTCGGCTGACTTCTGTATCATTCAGCCAAACACCGCTGCTTGGTTTGTTCGTAGGATACATTCCGTTTCCTTGCCAAACATATGATACAGACCTCCCCGGGTAAGAACGCCAACTTTCATACCATGTAGCTGCCAACTTTACTAGAAATATTTTCGAGTAGTTTGGGGCTTTACCTTGTTAAGCAGGCTTATCCAATATTTCCAGCCTTATAGTCGATTTTTGTTCATCAGCTCAGTATTTTGCTTTAAACTTCCTTCAGATTCCACCTCACGGTGGACACCCTTGTCTTCGACTAGTAATTCCGACTATTACGGTTCACAGTGGACTTTCACCAACAAGTTAACGCCCATGCCGAGCGCACTTAAAACAAAAAGAGCATTCACAATTGTGAATGCTCTTTTTGTTGAACTCCTTATCTTTAAAAGTAATTAAACAAATCTTATATATTAATAAAAAATACATTGAAACTATAATGGATAAATTCAACATAACACTTGTCCATCTATACCAAAAATACAAAGTCTTCTAAAACATGTGCCCGTTTTCATAAATCAACAACTGTTTGCTCAAAGCTATAAATACTATATCCTTCACTATTATATACAACGACAAAAATGATTATTCGTTCAATAACACCTTGGCCGTATTTTCATCCATTATAAAAACGTTAGCACATCTCAACTTTAATGCCGCTTTTATTGATTCAATTTTCTTTTCACTATCAGGTACTAATATAGAATATTCTTTTTTACGAAGATCATTTAATGATATTCCCATGGTTCTTTAGTTAATGTTTTCATTCGCAATTTTGCCCTCAGAGTTAATGAATCTGGAACATATATCACCAGAGTTTGGAATTTCACCGTGTAATTCATAATGATCATCCAGTCCTGGTGTGCCATTAGCCAATAATCCTGATGAAAATTGGAAGCATTCATAAGTATCCACAATTTCTTTTCCGGGAGGCGGCTGAGAAAACATATCCTGCATTTTTAAAGAGATTTTATCAAATATAGCATCCCAAATAATCATTCTCATATATGGTATAAAGTAAGATGTTCACGTGAATTCTCAACTATAAACCCTTCAACACCTGATGGATATGTATAAGATTTTATCTTAAAATCTTTATTTTTTATAAGGCAGATTGCACTAAATAACCCCTTTAGAAATCATTTTGTACAAAGACATTGGTAAATTACTCAATGTGAAAATTGTTTTAAATTATGTAATTAAAATATCATTAAAACTAACTACATCCGCCTACATCGGAAATAAGCATGATAATAAAACAACGTGGAAAATCGGATTCTTATTTAAATATTCATCATCAGTTGGCTCTGCATCCAACTTAAATAAATGAATTTTTTCTTTTATTCATCATTATATTTGGACTATTCACCTATTAAATCCTCCGTTTTGCCAATTATCTTCCATTAACGATTTTAATGCTGGCACTTGTTCCTAATCTTGTAGCACCCGCATTAATCATAGCTTCTGCTTCCTCTTTTGAATGAATGCCACCAGAAGCCTTAACACCAATTTTATTTCCAACAGTTTCTTTAAGTAATTTGACATCTTCAACCTTTGCTCCTGAAGTTGAAAATCCTGTTGAGGTCTTTACAAAATCAGCATTTGCCTTCATAACCAATTCGGCAGCTGTTACTTTTTCATCATCCGTTAATAATGCAGTTTCAATAATGACTTTAACAATTTTATTTTCCGCATGTCCTGCATTAACTACTGATTTAATATCAGATTCAACTGCATCTAAATCGTTACCCTTAAGTTCACCAATATTCAGTACCATATCAATTTCATCAGCACCGTCAAGTAGTGCTTTTCTAGTTTCTGCAACTTTTATTTCAGTGGTATTTGCCCCTAAAGGAAATCCAATAACTGTTGCTGTTTGGATATCTGTACCTAACAGTTCATCATGAGTATGCTTTACCCAGTAAGGATTAATCATCACTGATGCAAAATCATTTTCTTTAGCTTCCTTAATTACATGATCAACCTCTTTCTTGGTTGCTTCTGGTGATAGTAACGTATGATCAATATATTTATTAAGCCTCATTTTTAGAAACCCCTTTCACAGATTTATAAATTAACCATATCAATTTTTTAGTATTTGTAAATAGATATATAGAAATTATGTTCATAAAATATTTATAATTATTAATAAAATCGAATAAATAGTAGTAAACAATATAATCCTTATTGAAACAAAATTTTAAATGATATTTTTATTATTAACATATAAAACAATCCATTTTACGTTCCTGTAACTGTCAACAAGAAACAACTTACTCCCTCCTAACAAAGGATAAATATTTTTTTATAATTAAGAGATTCTATTTTCCTTTCCATTTTCTAACTTTTTAGTAACTTGTTTAACAAACATAATTTAATTATAATCAAGTTGTATGGGTTATCTTTTTTATAAATATTAGTATTGTCGAGGGCTAAGAATGATTTCAAAATATATAAATAAGATTTATAAAATAATTTCCTATGTTATAAGTATTCTACTTACCATACCAATAACCTTAATAATGTGTGACTGGATCGAGCGTACATATTATGACAACATAATTATCGTTAATCGTATTATTCTAGATCAAGCGTGGTCTTTATTAGTTACATTATTATTATTAGGACTGGGACTGGATATATCTGTAGCTATCGCTGGAATTATATATAATTTCCTAACCAAATATTAATCAAAGTTCTATTAGATAAAGAAGGTTTTATAAAATTTAAAATCGATATTTTTATTTATTGCAACTACAAACTTGACATTGTATTACTAATTGGATTATCTTCTTGCATTACTTAATTGACTTAATATTCTTAACAATATCTTTCAAAACAATAAAGACTTCTCCTTGCACAAAATCTACCATTGTAATATTTTAAGGATACCAAATATTTTCCAAGGGAGCGTTAAAATTGGCTGAAAAGAATCCTTACTGTCACGAGGGTATGACATGTGCTGCTGGCTGTCGTTGTGCAAGTTCAGATGGCATTTGTCACTGTAAAATGATTGACGATAAAAAATGTGCCTGCAATAGTCACTGTATTAGAAAAATTCCGGCTGCTATATAAGAAAAGATACTTCAGATTTTTTAAGATCTGAAGTGTCTTTTTATTTTCCATATGTTTGATGAAAATCAACTGCTGCACCCAATAAATTCGATTCATTGGTATATTTGCATAAAACAACTTTTGGACTAAATGGTGCTATTTCAACTGTTTTGCGAATTTTTTCAATTTCGTTTTTAACGCCTGGTAATAAATCAGGATTATTGGAAACGGCTCCACCTAAGACGATTAGCTCGGGATCAAAACTATATTGTAGGTTGTAAATCCCCTTAGCCAAAGCATGATACATAATTTGAACTTCTTTTTGAGCTAACTTATCGCCCTTCTTAGCTAAATCGAAGACTTCTTTTCCTGTGTAATTAGTGTCCGATTGCTCATTATATCTGTTTGCGACGCCGACTGATGTTCCCAATTCACTTAAAGTCTTATCCTCGCTATTTAAGGTGAATCCGAACTCGCCACCGAAAAGATGTGCACCATGAATAATCTTTCGATTAACAATAAATGAACCGCCAACACCGGTGCCGATAATCAAAAATAATAGATTATTGACATTTTTTCCTGCTCCATATTTAACTTCTGCTAAAGCTGCACAATTTGCATCGTTTTCCATGCTTACTGGCAAGTCGAATCTCTTGCTTAATTCAGGTTGAATTTTGAAGTTGTGAATATAAGAAATTGCTGAAATTCCTTCAACAATGCCTGTTTTTTTATTAACGGCACCAGGTGAACTGATTCCTACACCAGCAATTGGATAATTATTTTTCATTTCATTAACTTTAGTTGTCAATTCTTTGTAAAAATCTTCCAAATTTTCGGGTGTTTTAATTGAGTCCATCCGCTTCAATTCTTCATTAACCAATACACCAAATTTGATTGATGTTCCACCAATATCAATCAGTCCCAAATCTTCCATAATTAACTTATCTCCATTTCTAAACTCTCATATTAATTATGGTAACGTTTTCAGCAAATGTGTGCAACTTTTTTCATTTAAATATGTTATAATTAACATATGTTAAACACAACATATGTAAAGAAGGGATAATTTGCCAAATCCAAAACCAATCAACGAACAACTTTTGAATGAATCGCAAAAAATTCTCAAAATGTTGAGCAACCCAACTCGGTTGCAAATGCTATATATCTTAGAACAGCAAGAGTTGAATGTTACGGAAATCGTTAACTTATTAGGACTGGAACAATCGGTCGTGTCACACCAATTAGCCTTGTTACGTCAATATCAATTGGTCAGTGCTAAGCGAGTTGGCAAATCAAATTATTATCAACTGGACGATCCACATATTTTTGATGTTATCAATGAAACGCTTGAACACGCGGATCACGTTATGAGGGGTAAAAAACATGGTGAATAGCCAAAATATTGATTTACTTAAAAAGAGTTTACACACGGAATACTTTTCCACAGCTTGGATGGCTTTTGAATTTATTGTCGGTTTTTATTCGGGGATTAAAGCTGGATCGATTCTTTTAATTGCCTTTGGATTGGATAGCTTTTTGGAAATCATCTCTGGCAGTACTTTGATTTGGCGTTTGAAAAAAGAATTCAACGGAGCTGATAGTTCCGAAATCGTTAAAGCTGAAAAGAAATCATCCTTAATAGTCGGTTCAGTTTTACTATTGCTTTGCGTCTACGTCATCGGCGTTTCGCTCTTCAATCTCTTCACGCACCAAGCATCTGAATCCAGTTTCTCTGGAATCGCCATTGCTATTGCATCAGTCATCTTAATGCCAATCCTAACTTTGAAAAAAAGAAAATTGGGAAAAGCTATTCATTCTGATGCTTTGATTGAAGATGGCATGTGCAATATTACTTGTGCATACATGGCGGGAACGGTTCTCGTCGGTGCCATTCTGACTGCCCTTTTCGGTCTTTGGTGGGTCGACTCAATCGCTGCCTTAGTGCTAGTTTATTTCATAGCTAGCGAAGGATTGGAATCTTTTCAAAACGGAATACGAAAGTAACTTGCTTGAATTAAGCCAAAATACCAATAATAAGGTTAATAATTAAGTTTCCTTAATAAAGGCGCCACCTTTTAGATTATTTGGTACTCTTAGGTCGTAGGAATTAGTTGTTTTTATAAAAAAAGAGCCATACACAACGTGTACGGCTCTTTTCATATCTAATTAAACGGTCTTAGACAAGACCCAATCTTTAACATCCCCATGACTCAAGTTAACCTTTTTAACTGAGCGCACGGCAAAATTATTCTTTTTATAAAATTTAACGTTCTTTTGTGTGTTGGTCTCCAAAATAATATTTCGGTAACCAATTTTTTTAACATAAGGGCTAATGTGGTTGTTCAGCATTTTACTACCAATACCTTGACCGCGTAATTTTTTATCCACAGCTAGGTACTCAACTGCGCATTTTTTCTTACCCTTAACTAAATCGAATAGGTCTTCAAATTTAAAGATATCGAGTGCATTGAAGCCACTAAATCCACTCATAAAAATCATTGAAAGTAATTTTAGACCATCCATTGAAAAATAATCCCAACTACTAATTTGACTGCCTTGATTAAAATCAATTAGAGCAACTGCTCGAGGTTTTCCCTTTCCGTCAGCTCCTACGTAAACCAAACCTTTTTTCATAAAGACATTAACTTCAAGTTCAAAGTATTTTCTCATTAACTTATCAAACTTGGCACTGGAACGAAATTTTGATGGAAACATATTCTTTATTGTAATGTATTCTTTAAATGATTCTACTAGTAAATTTATTATCTGGGGTTTTTCACTGTTTAGCCCACTTCTAAAATCCAAAAATATGACCTCCTTATGTAGCCATGTTTCTATGATATACGCAAAATGACTAATTGTCTATTATTGGAATTTGTTTATATACCAAAAGTGATTTTTACTATAAAATTATAACAAAAAAATTGAATTAAATTATTAGACAACAATATAAATTCATAGTATGCTTACTTGTAATGTGATTACAAGTTCGTCACAAGCCGATATTGGGTATCTTTACCCTTTATCGGTTTTATTATTCTCAAATTATCTACCAGCAGAATAATTTTGAACTATTTTATTTTATGAGGAGGGGAATTTATGGGGAAGAACAAAAGATCCATTTACATTCTTGTTTTTAGCAACTTTTTAATTTGTTTAGGTATCGGACTAGTCATTCCGGTAACACCTTTCATTAAAAATGAGTATAATTTTACAACGTCACAAATGGGGGTCATGACTTCACTTTTTGCTTTTGCGCAATTCGTAGCCTCACCAATCGTCGGCAAAATGTCTGATAAAGTTGGCCGCAAGCCAGTAATTGTTTTCGGATTATTCACTTACATGATTTCTGAATTTATCTTTGCTCTGGCAACAACGCTTCCTATCTTTAATCTTTCTCGTATTATTGGTGGTTTGTCAGCTGCTATGGTCATCCCTACTTCTATGGCTTTAGGTTCAGATTTAACTACAATGAAGGATCGTGCGAAGGTCATTGGCTGGTTGTCAGCTGCTTTTAGTGGTGGCTTGATTTTAGGACCTGGTCTTGGTGGAATCCTTGCTGGGATTACTTATAAAACTCCTTTCTGGGTCGCCGGTGTTTTGAGTATCACCAGTGCTATCTTCACTTACATCTTCCTAAAAGAAGACAAAGAAGTTCTTGAAGTTGAAGAAATGGAAGCCGAGAAAAAGACTCAACAAAAAGGTTCAATCAGATCCATCTTAACTTTGCCAATGGTGATGCTTTTTGGAATGATTTTAGTATCCTCATTTGGTTTACAAGGATTTGAAAGTATCTATAGTATTTATGTTAACCAAGTCTTCGATTTTGGTCTAAGTACTATCGCTTTAGTTTTAACTTTAAATGGAATTATCTCATTGATTCTGCAAGTAGCTGCTTTCAATTGGATTATCAATAAAATCGGTGAAATGCGTTTAATCAGTATTGCTTTTCTATTAAGTGCTTTATGCGTTTTCTGGATTACTCAAGCACATACGCACATTGAAGTAATTGTCGCAACTTTGGTCATCTTTTCATCATTTGATCTCTTGAGACCAGCTATTACTACGTTATTAACTAAATCAAGTCGTTCAAATCAAGGCCTAATTAATGGTATGAACATGTCTTTGACCAGTGTTGGTAATGTCATTGGCCCATTGATGTCAGGTGCTTTGATGGATTGGAACACGCACTATCCATACTTAGTGGTAACCTTCATCTTAGCAGCATCATATTTATTAACATTTATTGTCAGAAAATTTCCAATCGTTCAGGCAGAATAAAAGACAGGCAAATTTGTCTGTCTTTTATTTTGTCCAAATCATATCCAATTCCTTTTCTTCATTTGCGGTATCAGTTTTTTGAGCCACTACTTTAAAATCATTATTTTGATAGAATTTCTTAGCAAAATCGTTTTTTTCATAAACGGTCAATTGTAATTTTGTATGATTCTGCTTTAAAAAGTCGAGTAATTTCTTGCCAATTCCTTGTTGCTGAAATTCTTTTTGCACAAAAATACCAGCAATATAATTCCCTTGCATTCCGACAAAACCTTTCAAAGTATCATCGATAAAAACATAAATTTCCGATTGTTGAAATTGCTTTTTTACTTCGTCTACATTATCGATCCAATAATTAGGATTAATAAAATTATGTCCTTCTAAATTGCCTTGTAGCCAAATATCAGCAATTTTATCAACTTCATCTGTTTTCATTCTTCTAATCATCTTCATTTGCCACCTATCTTTTAATTTGCTAGAATAAATTTATTAATCAACACCGCCGGGTGTCACTACAACTAGTACTCTTATCAATTCCGTTAGGCCATAGAAGGAATTGATAGGGGTACTTATTTTTTTGGAGGAATTAATATGAATTGGATCTATTTAATCATCGCGGGACTCTTTGAAACTGTGTGGGCAACCACGATGAAATTAAGTCACGGCTTCACTAAAATAAGTTTTACAATCTACACCATAGTGGGACTTTTTTTCAGCATGTTTTTCTTAGCAATTGCCATTAAAAAATTACCTATGAGTTTAGCCTACCCCATCTGGACTGGTATCGGTGCTGTCGGTTCTATTATAGTCGGAGTAATTTTGTTTGGAGACAAACTTTCACCTTTAACTTGGTGTTTTGTCGCCTTATTATTAATTAGTATTATTGGTATCAAATTCACATCTGGAAACTAATATCCAATCGTAAATAAGTGACAACGCTTTCATTTTACGTTATTCTTGAGCTGATTGGAAAGGATGCGTAAATATGTTGACACCTGAAGAATTTAAAGAAGAATTCGATAAACTTAACGAAGAAAAAATGGCTATTGTTAAAGGCAACCCATGGGTTATTCCAGCAGCCTCGGCTTTTTGTGCTATTCCTTTGGCTATCTGTATCCATGGTTACTGGAAGAACCATCAATTGAAGAATAAGTATAAGATTGAACGTGAGAAAACAAAACAACTGACAATTGAAAACAAAGCTGGCCATAATTTCTAATAAAATAGTGCTACTGAATTTGCAGTAGCACTATTTTTTTGAGTAGAATGAAGTGTACAAGATAATTTAAAGGGGAAAATTATGATAAAGAGGAAACTGATTTCAACACTACTAATACTACTCGCCTTACCACTGACTGCTACGTCGGTTCAAGCTGCTAAGGTTCCCGGAGCAAAAAATCTTACACCTGTCACTCGAAGCGTCAATCACGCCTCGCCAAGTTCACCAATAATTTTTTCTCACCGTGGAAGTCCCTATAATAATCCTGATCACTCTTTCAGTGGTTATAACCGTGCCATTAAGGATGGAACGCAATACATTGAACAAGATGTTTGGCTCAGTAAAGATGGAAAGCTCTTTGTTTCCCATGATGACAACTTAAAGAAATCCACCGGCCACAATGTAACCATTTCAACTTCAAATTCTAGCAAAATCAAAAAAGTAAAACTGAACAACGGCGAAAAAATCCATCAATTAAAGGATGTCTTCAATCGTTACGATAAAAAAGTTCATTATATAATTGAAGCTAAGAAAAATGCTGGCGATAATACTGATACTGAAAAAGCTTTAGTCAAAGAAGTTAAGAAATATAAGATGACTAAAAACATCATTATGCAGGATGCCAGTTTACCAGGTATCAAGAGCTTTCATAAATCATTGAAGAAGGTCCCTACTCTTTGGTTATTAGATTCAGCTAGCGAACGTCAATACCGTGAACAAATTGAAAATGCTCCTCGTTATATTGACTTTATTTCACTGAAATTAGATCAATGGACGCCAAAATTAGTCAAAATTGCTCATAAGAATGGCTTTAAAACTAACGGTTGGGTTTTAAACACTTATAACGATAATTACACTGCTCTAAATACTTTGAAACTCGATAGTGTCTTCACTAATGACACTAAAGAAACGGCAAAACTAATTAGTCATTGGAAATAATTTTACAAATACAAAACGGAAATCCAAATGGATTTCCGTTTTTATTTATTATTAGTAAGTTTTGGCAAAATAGCGAAGAGTACTAATCCAACTAAAAACAATATACTTAACGATGCTGCCCCAATCGTTGACTTACCTGTCATCTGCGTCACGACCGCCACAATAAATGGTCCCATGACAGCTGAAAATTTCCCTAAAATATTATAGAAGCCATAGAATTCACTTCCTGACTCCTTAGGAATGATTTTCCCAAAATAAGAGCGACTCAAAGCCTGTAAACCGCCTTGACTAGTACCAACTAAGAAAGCTAAGACCCAAAAATCAAAACTAGTTTTCAAATTCAAAGCATATAAACAAATCAATAAATAAACAAATATTCCTAATAAGATTCCTTTTCTAGTCGATGTTTTATCGGCAAGCCAACCAAATAAAATAGAAAACGGCACAGCAATCAGTTGCACGAACAACATAACAATCATCAATTCAGTAATTTTAATACCAATATCTAAGCCAATCGCTGTGGCCATAGTAAAAATCGTATCGACACCATCAATATAGAAGAAATATGCCACCAAAAACCATGCCACTTGCTTATACTGTTTGATATGTTTGATTGTTTGAAAAACTCGTTTGAAACTGCCATTCAAAGGTGATGTTGTTGGTTTAACAGAATACTTTTGATTGACGTTTCTTTGTAACGGCAAATAAAAAACTAACCACCAAATTGCAGCAATCATAAAACTCCAACGAGCAATCCCTGCTCCATCTAGTGTTCCAAAGCCACTAGTCAATTGCAATATCAAAAAGAGAATAAATGCTATCACGCCACCTAAGTAACCGTAAGCATAGCCATAAGTAGAAATTTTATTCATTTGCTCATCTTCAGCGACATCTGTTAAAAAGCTATCATAAAATAAGTTACTAGCAGAATAACCAATTGCTGAAAAAATATAAACTATCAATAACAATTGCCATTGAGTAGATGGAACAAAAGCTAACCCAACCGTCATAACGATTCCTAACCAGCAAAACAAACTAAGTAAACGTTTTTTAAAATGCGGATAATCAGCCAAGGCTCCTAAAAATGGCGCCAATAAAGATACCAACAAAGTGCTGAAACTATTGGCATAACCCCAATAAGCCGTCGAACTAGCGGCTGAAATATGATTGCTAGTGGCCATCGATTTAAAATAGACTGGCAAAACAGCAGTTGTAACAATGATGCCATATGCGGAATTGGCCCAGTCGTACATAATCCAACTCCACTGTTCTTTATTGATTTTAATCTTGAAACTCTTATTATTTTTTAACGAAATCACAATAATTTTTACCCCTTCGGAGAACAACAGCCTCCCACTAATTGTATAAGGAGTATATCATTGAAAGATATTTTCAAGATACCAAATATCTTCATTTATTGATTAATCATTACGCTGTTATATCAACGTTTCAACAATTTTAATTGCAAATAAATTATCGGTACGCACAAAAAAGCGTCGAATCAAAGTAGACTTTTGATTCAACGCTTTTTCTAAATAAAATAATATTATTTTTCGATTCCCTTGCCGACATAAACGTCTTCAAGGATTTGTTTCAATTCTGAAATCAATGGTTCCTTAGGGTTTGTGAATGAGAATTGATCACCGAAAGCTTCTTCGGACAATTCATCTAACTTCTCATCGAATTCACCCTTCTTAATATAGTTATCTTTTAGACTTAACTTGATACCAACAGCATGTGCTAAATCAACAATCTTCTTAACTAAAGCATCTTTCAAAGCTTCATTGTCTTTACCGCTCAAACCAACGTATCTAGCAATTGAAGCATAGTCTGAATCAGCTCTGAAGCTTTCATACTTAGGCCACATTGTCATCTTTGTTGGTTGCTTGAAGTTATAATTGATAACTTGTGGCAAGGCAATGATTGATGCTAAACCATGTCTAATTCCATAAGCATTTGTCAAAACATCAGTAATCGAGTGACCAACACCGGCAAAGGCATTACCAAATGAAATTCCTGCTAAAGCTGAAGCGTTGTGCATTTCAGCTTGGGCATCTTTATTGCCATTAACAGCATTTTGAAGGTTGTCAAAGACTAATTTGATAGCTTGAAGTGCATATGGTCTTGTGTAATCAGATGCCATATTGGCAACGTAAGATTCAACCGCATTGTTTAAAACATCCATACCAGATTCAGCCATGATATTTTCAGGCATCGTTTCGACAAATTGTGAGTCAACGATAGCAACATCAGGTGTCAAAGCATAATCAGCGATTGGGTACTTAGTGCCAGTTTCAGTATCAATAATTGAACTAAATGGTGTGACTTCTGCACCAGTTCCAAAGGTTGTAGGAATTGCTACAAATTGAGCCTTTTCAGGCTTAGGGAACTTATAAGTACGTTTTCTGATATCGATGAATCCTTGCTTTGCACCAAACAAATCAACATCTGGGTGTTCATAGAAGAGCCACATATCTTTGGCTGTATCCATTGTAGTTCCGCCACCTAGAGCAATAATTGTATCCGGTTTGAATAGATTCATTTGTGTCACGCCACGTTTAACAACGTCTGTCGTAACAATATTGTCAACATCGGAGAACATTGAATATTCAACGTGAACTTTACTACGTTTCAATTCATCTGTAATTGTATCAACGTAACCTAGTTGAACCATCACTGGATCACAAACGATAAAGGCTCTCTTCATTCCTTCAAGATCCTCTAAGTAACGAACTGAAGTTTTTTCATAGTAAACTCTTGGTTGTTTAATCCATTGCATATTATTTCTCCGTTTAGCGATTGTCTTAATATTAAGCAAATCAAATGAAGATACGTTATGAGAAATAGAATTTTTACCCCATGAACCAGTACCAAGCGTTAATGATGGAATCATTTCGTTATAAAGATTACCAATACCACCGATAGCAGCAGGAGTATTAACTAGTACACGACTAGCTTTCATCTTGATACCAAATTCAGTAGCTAAATCTTCATCCATTGTGTGAATACCAACTGTGTGGCCTAAACCACCAAAGTGCAACAATTCATCAGCTTTCTTGAAGCCTTCTTTGTGACCTTTGACTTTAAAGACTGAAAGAACTGGTGAGAGTTTTTCAGCTGAAAGTGGTTCTTTTGGACCAACATTTTCAATCTCGACACCAAGAACTTTTGTATCAGCTGGAACTTTGATTCCAGCTAATTTAGCGATATTAGTTGCTGATTGTCCAGCGATAGGGCCTTTAACTCCACCCTCTGGTCTAAACATTGCGTCAGCTAATTTCTTGTAATCAGCTTTTTTGATAAAGTAAACTTTATTTTTCTCAAATAAGTCTTTAACTTCATCGTAAATATCAGCATCAACAATGGCACTATTTTCAGCGGCACAAACCATACCATTATCGAATGTCTTTGAAATCATGATATCGTTGACGGCACGTTTGATGTTGGCTGTCTTCTCAATGTAAGCAGGACCATTTCCGGGTCCAACACCTAAAGCAGGTTTTCCTGTTGAATAAGCAGCTTTGACCATTCCGGGACCACCAGTAGCCAAGACACTGGCAACGCCATCGTTATTCATCAAGTATGAAGTAGCTTCAATACTTGGCTTTTCAATCCATTGAATAACTCCCTCTGGAGCTCCAGCATCAACGGCAGCTTTTAGCATAACTTTAGCAGCTGCAACTGAAGATTTTTGAGCTTGTGGGTGGAATCCAAAAATAATTGGATTACGAGTCTTCAAAGCAATCAATGATTTGAACATTGTTGTTGAAGTTGGGTTGGTAACTGGAGTAACACCAGCTAAAACGCCAAGTGGTTCAGCAACCTTGATCAAACGGTGTTCTTTGTCGTTTTCAATGATACCAACAGTCTTGTCACGTTTAATTGAGTGCCAAATTTCTTCGGTAGAATACATATTTTTAATTACTTTATCTTCGACTAAGCCACGACCTGTTTCTTCGTAAGCTAACTTAGCCAATTTAAAACTAGCATTTAATCCAGCAATAGCCATTTGATGAACGATATGATCAACTTGTTCTTGAGTATAACTATCCATGATATCTAAAGCTTTGTGAGCTTTAGCAACCATGGCATCAATAACAGGTTTTACATCTTCTTTTTTTTCATCAACCTTTGTGTCTTTGGAACCTTTCAACATTTGATTACCTCCAAGATTGAAACTATATTTGTTAACTAATTCACGTTTTATATTATCACTGTGTATTTTTTGTTCAACCTTTTTAATCTAAAATCTGAATGAAAACGTATCCACGTTGATATATCAACACGTAATGGATTTGGCGTACTGATTGTCATTATATTATGATTAGATTTTATTAATTTTATTGTGAAATTTTATTCACAAAGTCAGTGATGTAGGATGTTTTTTTCACAAGTCTGTTTTTATTTTGGATTAATTTTGGACGTAAAAAAACTCCCAAGATTGGATTTTTGCGTCCTTTTTTGGGAGTTTGACGATTTGTCTTTAGTTTTTGGGGTTGGATGGTTTTAGGTTTTGGGTATGTTGAATCAACTTGGAGTTATATTTACCTGGTTAGTTGGTTTGAATATATAACTTTGTGTTTTAGATAAATAACCATTAGTTTTATGTTAATAACAATACTTCTTAACCTAATAACCATTCTTTCTGGCTGCATTGTGGAAACGAGCTGCGCAGGACAGACACTTCCGGTTAGAGCAATTTCACCAATCACTCGCAAGGTACGCGAGCAATTGGTGAAATTGCTCTAATCCTCAGTGTCTAAGCGGTCCTGCTCCGCTCTCTGCTTTATCTAAACATGGTCTTAGTAGCTCGAGCCATAACTTTAGGATTCTTCTCATAATGATGCATTGGTGTCATTTCTGTTAATGGAATGTTCAACAATGTATAAACGGCTCTTTGGGCTGCTCTAAATGAGTATTGTTCTGTAAATACCATGTCAAATGGTTGTTCACAAAATTGACTGATGAAGGCTAGGTTCTTGCTGTGCTTTGGTACTACGTCTGGACGGTCGCCTACTGCTCTTTGATTGAACATAGCGCTGGCATATGGTAGATATACTGGCACTACATTGACGATGCTATCCATGATTTCTTTTGTATGATTCTTGATGTTATCTTTACTTGGATCGACTTCTGCTAGATGTCCTAGTAGTTCTTCCAACATTTCTTTTCCGGTCATTTCCATAACTGGCTTTTGTACGTAATCGCCATTTCTTCTTGGATACATGAAGTAACCCCAGAAGATAGCTTCGTTAGGTTTTTGAGCTTTGAAGTGTGGTTGATGGTGAACAACGATTGATAGTAATGGCGTACTTTCAATCCATGTGTTCAAAGCATTTCCAGGTTCTTGTTGAGTGATCCTTGCAATTTCATTTAACAAGAAGTGGTCTTTAGCTGTAACGGTGAAGCTGACCCACTCGCTTTGTGAACGGTCGCCAAAGAATTTATCCGGATTACCCAATGAATAGAACTTCTCGGCAGCTTTCTTCCAAAGCAAAGCACTTGGGGCATAATCCATATTTTCTTTGAATGGTGTATCGAAATCACCTATCGATGAACTGTCAGTAATTGAACCATTGGTATCGAAGACTAAGTCGTTTTCATCAATATCAATGTGTCCCTCTTTATTATCGTTGTCGACTTCTTCATACTTCAAACCGGTCACAATAATGTCATCTTGCAATGGCGTATCTTTGAATTCTAAGTCGGTTACCTTACGGTTGTTGATAAAGGTTACGCCGCGGTCTTCCAAATATTTGCGCATTGGCAAAATGATACTTTCAAATTGATTATAAGGGCTTCTAGTTACTCCTTCCAAAGTATTGATTCGGCTGAATTCCAAAATCATCCTGTTCATGTAACGACGCAATTCAACAGCTGAACTTGCACGTTTGAATGCAAAGGTCGTTTGCCACATGTACCAGAAATTAGTTGTGAAGAAATGAGGTGTGCTCTTGAACCATTCAGCAATACTGATATTATTCAATTTCTCTTCGTCTTTTTCAGGCATCAACATCAATTTAGACAGTAAATAACGATCTTTGTTATCAAATTGCATGTGTCTATAATTATTCTTTCCAGGATTTACACGTGGTCCGTTGTGATCGATCAAACGACCTACGTCATGTGTTGGATGTGCGTGATCGAAATTCAAAATATCATCGGTTACAGTTTGACCAGGGTGATCCAAGGATGGAACTGAACGCAAAACATCCCAAAGGTTCTCAAACGTTTCCTCGTTTAGCATTCGGCCACCTTTTGCTAAAAATCCTTTACTATTTGATAGTGCTTGATTGCCGTATTCATCTTGGTAATCTTTAACGGCTGCACCATCATTAGCACCGTGATCTTCTAGACCCATCATGGTGATTTGTTCGCCCTTGAATCCTCCATCACGAATTAAATAGATACCGGCAGCGAGGTTTCCGACACCAGTACCAATCATATAGGCTTTTCTTGTCATAACAATTTAACCTCCGTTCAAAATTGACTATTGTTTTATACAACTTAAATATAGCAGTTCACCACAAAAAGTAAAGGCTTTCATAACAATATTTTTAAGATATTCAATCTATTTTTTGTTAAAAATATAAAAAGCAAAAATCGCAAATTCACCTTTATGAATTTGCGATTTTTTTAATTTTTAATCACTAAATTTAGTTAGTCGAACAACGTCACGAACAATCATTAATTCTTCATCAGTTGGAACTACGACAACTTGAACTGAAGAATCTTTTGTACTGATAAGACGCGTGTCTTCACCATTTTCATTAGCTTTTTTATCAATTTTTACACCCATATAGTTAAAACTATTGGAAATATCAGCTCTTATCTCCGCATTCTTAGCACCCGTACCGGCAGTGAAGATAATTACATCTACGCCGCCAAGAAGAGCAATGTAGGAACCGATATATTTAACGATACGATTTTCATAAATTCTAATAGCTAAATCAGAACGGTCGTTTTCATCGCGAGTAGCAAGTAAATCACGCATATCCGGTGAAACGCCAGAAATTCCTAATAATCCTGACTTAGTATTTAGAATCTTAACCATTTCTGTTGGATCGGTAATCTTTAATTTTTGCATCAAATAAGCCACTAACGAAGGATCGATATCACCCGAACGAGTACTCATTGTGATACCAGCTAGTGGGGTAAAACCCATTGATGTATCGACTGACTTACCATCTTCGATTGCATCGATTGAAGCTCCGCTACCTAAATGACATGAAATAATCTTCAAATCATTGATTGGTTTGTGCAAAAAGTCAGCCGCAGCTTGTGAGACATAACGATGACTTGTACCATGAGCGCCAAACTTACGAACTCCATACTTTTCATAATATTCATAAGGGATACTATACAAGTAATTCACTGGGTCCATCGTTTGATGGAATGAAGTATCAAAAACAGCCACTTGCGGTACATCGGGCAATATTTTTTCAAACGCCTCGATACCAGCAGCTTGACCAGGATTATGCAGTGGAGCAAATTCAGAAAGGTTCTTAATTTGCTGAATCACTCGAGGAGTCACTACGGCTGAATCTTTGAAGATAGAGCCACCGGCAACTACTCGATGACCAACACCAGTTATTTCGTGATAACTCTTGATAATTTTTAAGTCAATCAATTTATCAAGCATCTTGTTAACTGCGGTCGTGTGATCGGGAATGTCGCCCATTTCACTGATTTTTTTTCCTGCAAATTCAACTTCAAAAACTGAGTCTGAGAGACCAAGACGGTCAACCATCCCCCTAGCAATAACTTTTTCCTCAGGTACTGTGTATAGTTTCCACTTCAGTGTAGAGCTACCAGAATTAACGGCCATGATTTTAGACATTTAATCTCACCTAACCTTTAAAATTTTTCGCCCAGTCTTGCAACTGGTCTTTAAATCCTTCGAATAACTTTGGATTATTGGTATCTGGTATTGTGCCCATCAAAACATTTCCAACTTGTTTAGCATCTGCACCATGCTTTTGTAAAACAACTACTGCCTTTTGAGCTTCTTTGGAAGCAAACAAGCCAGCAGGCAAATCCAAAACAGCTTGCAAATAAACACTAGAAACCATCCATTCAGATAATTTCTTAGCCTGATCGGTTTGGAAAATTTGTGAAGGTACGATAAATATACCAATTCCTCCATCATTTAAATTATTCATTGTTTGTTCAATCAATAAATGATGCACATATGAATGACCTTCATCCGACTTTGTCTTAAAGTTCTTAGCATTGTCATCAATTGGGTAATAACCAACTGGCAAATCAGCAACCGCCATATCGATGTCAGTAATATCCCAATCAGCAATACTGTCTTGGTGATAAGCATCGATATTTAAGTTCATAACTTCACTAAACGACTTAGTTAAAGCAATTAAAGCATCGTCATTATCCAGTGCTGCTGCATTAATTTTAAATTTGTCAGTCATATTCAATTGTTCAATAACTTCAATCAATAAGTTACCAGTTCCAACAGTTGGATCAACAATATTCACATTCGTTTTATTTTGAACATTTAGTACCTCATAAGCAATTAAGCTCGCTATTAAACCAATTGTATCTGGAGTCATCAACTTGTTGACTTCAGCTTTGTCATCTTTTTGAGCTTTGATAATTGAAACAGTGATGGCCTGCTTTAATTGTAATGGTGTTAGGCCTAAGTCTTTTAGCTCATTATAAATACCTTCCAATTTCTTGGCAGTATCTTCATTTGGCACGCCATTTTCCACATAAACCTTGCCATCAGAAATATTTGTCAATGTTTCAGCAAGTGCATCAATACTTTCTACTTTCAAAGACTTTTTCAAAATTGAATTAGCCTCATTTAGCTTATCAAAATATGATTGCATATCTTTTTCTGACATAGTTAACCTCTTTGCTTAATAATAAAATTCTAACGTTGGAACCGATTTTATTCAAGGATTGACCGATTCGCTATAGTTTATTTTATTACTTTTATTAATTTTCTCTGAAATTTGTCGCTTATAAAGCTTGTCTAATTGCCGGTAATCATCAACTTGATTCGATAAATAAGAATTGCTGTACCCTACAATCATAATAGCGACCGATAGTACTAATATACTATTTAGTAGCACTGTTCCGCTATGTTTTTGACTGTATTCGAAAAATCTACGGATCATTTATAAAACACATCTGTGATTTTTGACCGGCTTTATTCACTGTTGTAATAATAACTAAATTCTGAATTTTTTCAATAGTAACTGGATGGTCTGTATCTAAATTTGTAAAAATCGGTTCATGACCACCTTTAACTGCTGCTGTAAGTCGCAAAATATTACTGCCATATTTTTCAACGACCCATTTCAAATTTTTATCATTCTTATTTTTATAAATAATCTTATTATTATCAATTTCCACGAGTTCATTTTGTGAGAGAATGCTATCTAATTTTTCATAAGAAATATGCCAACGCAGTGGATCTCGAAAAGAAACTCTTTGAATCGTCTTTAATAATTGCAAAGACTGCTGCAAAATTCCTAAAGTCATAATCGTTATCATTAACGAAAGCACCGCTTCATATAAAACAAAACCATCTCTTTTAGAATTCCATTTGGTAAACATTTTTATTCACCTTTACTTCAAACTTATTTTCATGTCGAAAAAAATAATATTCCTGATTCTTAATGATTAAAGGATTAGGAATATTATTATTTTTTAAATTTAAAAGCATAATTTTATGTGCATTGACCCGTTCTTCCCAATTGTTCAACAATTTGAATTGTTCGTTGATACAATAAGTCAACGTCAAAACGACCATTAATGAAATCGACAATGAAATAAGCGATTCGACTAAGATAAATCCCTTATGACGTCGTCTCAATTATTTCGCCCCACATCATTTGAATTTTATAAATATAAGTCTTATTAGTTAAGCTGGAAATAAATTGGATAGTGATTGGAGGTGCTTGACCAGAATTGTAAATCGTATACTGGACTTTTGCTTTATCTTTTAACTTCAACGTTTTAGGAAATAGTTTTCTTACATGTTTCACTTTAAGACCTTCACGATGAGAAAAATCAACTATATTCTTTCCTGGTTCAACCCTTAATGTGACAACATTATGGTTCAAGTAACTATAATTAAAAGCACTTTTAAAAGAATTTTTGAACCATTCCAACGCTTGTCTTTCTTCAATTTGTGCTTGATAATCACGCAAATTGCTTAAAGATATTAAAGCTAAACTACAAACAATCGATAGTCCAATCGTCGTTTCTAAAAGTGTAAAGCCACTTCTAAGTCGTTGCTTGAGCATCATCAGTTTCACCCAATAAATTTTGTTTCTCATCAATCTTTAATTGCTTAGCATGTTTTTCTTGAGAATCTGTTATATATTTTTCTTTAACCAATTGACCTAAAGTAACCGTCTCTGAATCAGCTTCTCCTTTATGATTTTCATAATAAAGTTCAGCTTGTGTCTTTAATGTCGTTCTGAAAGCTTCTTCAGACCGTTTATCAGCATGATCTTTTTGTGCCGCCAAATTAGGAATCATAATCAATAACAACAAAGAAATAATGAACAAAACAATTACCATTTCAATTAATGTAAAGCCTTTGCGTATTCTTTTCATCAGGACATCCCTTTCATCATTGCATAAATTGGTAATAAAACAATCAAATATGTCACCACGATAACAATCGCTATCACGCCAAATAAAATTGGCTGAACTAAATTTAAGGTTTTTTTCAAACCTTGTTTAGTTTCTTCAAACTTAAGTTCTGACATTAACAACAAGTCTTGTGCTAACCTTGGACCACTTTCACCAGCTTCCAACAAGGCTTTTAATTGATTTGGTAAAAGTGGTTCCTGTTCAATCAATTTCAAAAGGCTTTTTCCATTCGTTAATCCGTCGATACATTTATTTGATAAATAGCCTTGAATCGAATCATTTTGGAAGCGTTTGTTGGATTCACAAATGTCATATAAATTCATGCCACTAGCTAATTGCATACCTAAGCCTTGTAAAATCAGAAATTGATAAAAGCTCAAATAAATTTTACCAATAAGCGGAAGTTTCACAATCATTAAAGCACGTTTATACTCGACCTTTTTTCTGAGTCGAATCAACAATAATGTTATTACCGAGATTATTCCTAAAACTAAACCAATGATTAATTCTAAAAACAAATCGATATTCTTTCCTCCGCTTGCTAATTCCAGTTGCGGAATGATATAAAGCTTCATTCCTATTAACATCGTCATTAAGAAGGCAAAGATAAAACTTGGATACGCCATTAATTCTTTCAATTTATTTACTTGTCTAGCTTGATTTTTTAAGAGTATCCCTGTTTGTTCTAGGGCTAAATCAAATTTGCCATGATCTTGGGCAATGACCAATTGATTGAAAACGACACTGGGCAATTCTAGATGTCTTAGTGATTGTGAAATCATTGCTCCATACCGCAAATCATGATGAATCTTTTCAAATAAAATATCGTTTCTGTTTAGTAAGCGTAAACAATTTATCGACTGACTTAGTGAAAATCCATTTCTCAATAGCTTACTAATTAATAATAAATACTCGCCCTTTTGACTATTTTTGATGCGTTTATCCGTGAAGATATTCTTGATAAACTTGGTCATTGATTTTTCCTTGCTGATAGGTTTTTTGTATCTGAGTTTTCCACTCATCATCTTCTTTACTATCTTTCAAATATTGTTTAATTTGTTGGTTATTTAAAGTATCAATAAATATTTCTAAGTCATTGACGATTGGAATCAGTCTTTGATATGAAATTAGATTGACTGAATTAATTATTTCTTGGTCATCAATTCCAAATTGTCGCAATCGTTGAATGATTGAAAATTTCGACTTTCCATGTATCGTCGTCATAACGGTGTAGCCACAAATAGCTGCTTGAATAGCTTGATTAGCGGTTTGTTTGTCACGAATCTCTCCGATAATCAAAACTTCAGGCCGATGTCTGAGACTTGTCTTAATCAACTCTTCATAAGTCATCCCTGCTTCAGCGTTGACTTGCAATTGTAAAAATTCATCCTCTACTATCTCAATTGGATCTTCGATACACATCACTTTTTTATTCCAACTTAACTCTCGACCTAAGGCATACATCAGAGACGTTTTCCCTGAACCCATGGGTCCAGCAAATAACATCATTCCTTTTTGTTGAGAAATCGGCAGCAGTTGCTCAATTATTTCCTCATTTATTTTTGCATTAAATTCTTGAGGATAAATTAAACGAACGACCATTGATTCTCGATTTTTGAAATCACCGACAGATGAAATGCGAATAAAGATTTTTTTATTTTGATAAATAAAATTGAAGGCCCCTTTTTGAGAGCGGCGTCTCTCTGAAATATCCAATCCTGAATTGAATTTTAAATAGTTCATAATCATTAGGGTTTCATCAACGCCCAAATCCGCCACTGTATAGCTTTGCAATGAATTACGAGCTTCCAAATGATAAAAATTCTCTTTCGGCAAAAAATAAATATCAGAAATTTTATTAACACATGCTTCAGTTAAAAGATTCTTAACCATTGTCTCTGCCGTCATATTCTCATCTCCTTTCGAGAAAAAATTACGCAAAAAAAGACCGCAAACTCAAAAAGTTTAGGCTGTACGATAAATAAAGTTGATAGGTATTTTGCCATCAACTTTATTTTTGTATACCATTTATTAGTAATAACCATTTAAGAACACCAAAAAAGGACACCATTCATGCCCTTTAGATGTTCG
>NZ_VDFO01000037.1:0-29086 GCF_009600995.1 Companilactobacillus halodurans
GTATCAATCTTCAAATTTTTTGGCTCCGAGCAAGCTCGTCAGCCAAATAAAAAACAGCTAGACCAATTATGATCTAACTGCTTATGTAAACTGCCATCAACTTAATTTGACGAACAGCCTCTTTTTTTACCATTTGTAATGAACTGGGTTCTTAATGTACTTATCGTAAACATCTTCAACGATACCCATTTGTTCATGAGTGAAGGCCGGATAGTCGGCAGCTACAACGTTACGTTCGATCTGCTCAGGTTTTGATGCACCTGGGATAACTGTGCTGACAGCATCTGACATCAAGATATAACGTAATGCCATAGCCGCCAATTTGTCCCCGGCACCTAATCGTTGTTTCAATTCGTCCGCTGCTTTAACTCCAGTGGCATAATCGACGCCTGAGAAGGTTTCCCCAGCATCGAATTCTTCCCCGTGACGATTAGTTGTTCGGTGATCATTTTGACCAAATGTCGTGTTCAGGTTATATTTGCCTGTCAACAAACCGCTAGCTAATGGGACACGGGCGATAATGCCGACGTCATGTTCTTTAGCCATCTTGAAGAAGTTTTCAGCTGGACGAAGGCGGAACATATTGTAAATAATCTCGACTGATGAAATGTCGTAGTCGAGAGCCTTCATTCCCTCTTCGATTTTCTCGACTGAAACACCGTAATTCTTGATTTTACCTTCTTTTTTCAACTTGTCCAAAGCGAAAAATGGTTCTGGATTATAGAAAACTGGTGTTGGTGGACAGTGAAGCAAGACGTTGTCTAGTGCGTCAACATCAAGATTTTTCAAACAGTCGTCGACATATTTGATGATGTTTGCTTCAGTGTAGCCACTGACAACATGAGGATCCATTCTCCGACCGATTTTAGTCGAAATGAAGACTTTGTCCTCTTTACCTTTCAAGAATTTAGCAATAGCACGTTGACTTTCGCCATCTTGATAGACATCAGCCGTATCGAAGAAGTTGACACCTTGGTCGAAAGCTTCTTCCAAAGTAGCTTGAGCATCCTTCTCACTGAAAGGGTCACCCCATTTAGAGCCTAGTTGCCAAGTACCTAGCGATACTTCACTAACGTCAAAGTTAGTTTTCCCGAATCTGCGATATTTCATGGTAGTCCCTCCAAATTATATAATCAATTTAATATTAGCATTACCGTTTCTCAAGCACCAGTTAAATCAGCCATTTAATTCCCCACGAACATCGTCTAAGACTTGATCGATATCGTCTATCAACTTCTTGGCGGATGTTATTGGTTGATTCATTGTGCTTCCTCCTTTAAATAATTAAGTGACATGTTGTGCAATTCAATACACAGTGTCTTTTACTCATTTAAAAAATACCTGAAATAAATCAAAAAATTAAGAACGCTTCCGCAAAAGTGTCCTTAATTTTTTGATTTTAAAATGTGTGGAGGACTTTTATGAAAAATGAACGAAAAACTGACCGCAGGACTATTTTCATAATCAGCGCTATCAAAGATGCTTTTTTGAAGTTGATTGAGCAAAAATCATACAATCAAATCAACGTTGCCGAATTTTGTCGCGAAGCTAGGATCACCCGTTCAACTTTTTACCTGCATTATGACAATTTGACTGACGTCTTAAATGAAATTCTTGATGAGGTTCTACTTTTCAATAAAACCTATATCGAACCAGTAAAAGCCTACCTTATATAGTGAATGTTCCTCCTGAACATATGCCTCTACAGTAACGCCCCCTGTGCCACTAGTTCTTTTCTAACTTCTTCAACACTCGTTCGTCCATTAATTGCTAATGCCGCCGCTACACCAGCAGCTTGACCAGTAATAAAGCCTGTTCCCATTACTCTGATCGAGGCTTGTGCCAAATGATCCGCTGAAATCAGCCGGCCTGCACCCCACAAATTTTCTATTCCCTTTGCTTTTAAGCAGCCTAACGGAATGCTGGCATATTCATTATCAGGGATACAAACATATTCCAGTTGATTATTAACATGGTGAAGCTCTAAACTCCAGGCAGCTCTCCCAATGCTATCAGACCGCTTCGTCGCATTGAGAATATCTTCGTTTTTTAATTCGACCTCGCCTATCATCCTACGTGCTTCTCTAATACCAATTTTTGGTCCCGAAAAAGTTAAAATAGCATTTTCACAACCTGCAATATATTTCTTAATCACTTTAAAGTAAGCTTGAACTTGTTTTCGTAGCTTCATTTCGTACTTAGTCATATTTTTGCTATCGAGACTATCAATCTTAATGCTCGGCGCCGCTAAAAATGCGTAACTGGCTTCAGGCTCTTTAAGAAATACGCCTCTTTCTTGAGTCAAATGCTTAATTCCAGCTTTCTTACCCTTTCTGACAGCCTGTTCTATATCCGCCATGCCAATAGCGTGCTGAGGAAGATTATCAATTCTAAATGATAAGGAGGCCTGTTGTGCATTCCCATCTTTATCGCCCCAATTAGTTTTCAGTCCGGCCGCATGAAGTAAGTTACCGTTACCACTAGCATCGATAAACTCTTTACCATGAACAGTAAATAATCCATCATCATCGGAACAGATCACAGTACTGATCTTGCCTTCTTCAACTCTTGCTCCAATAACAGAAGCATGTAATAAGAAATCAGCATTCGACTTACTCAGTAGATCGTCAAAAATTATTTTCATTTTTTCCGGATCAAATTTAATGGAAACGTTACCCGTTGATTTTGATGGAACAGCTGTGGTATTGATCCCAGCCTCTTTCATCTTATCTAAGACTAACTTACCAATTCCGCCAGCAACAAGATCCGGTTTTTGTCCCCTGGTATAAAAGCCACAATAGGAAGCAACTTGTGAATTTACTCCTGCACCACCAAAAGAGGGATCTCGTTCAATTAATAATACTTTTTGATTAATTTTTGAAGCCGCCAGTGCGGCGCTAATCCCAGCAGCGCCCCCGCCTACTATTACTACATCATAATTAAGATTTCTCTTCATCGGATTACCTCCCGCATATTTCTGAATTATTATGATCATTTACATTTTATTGTAGTAGCCATACTATATAAGTAAAATATATAGTTTAAATATATATTATAGGAGATTCCTATCATGGATATTAAACAAATTAAGTATGCACTGGAAGTAGCAAAATCTCATAATTTTACAGAAGCGGCAAGAAACCTTTACCTCTCTCAACCATCTTTATCTGAACAAGTCACCAAATTAGAAAAAGAACTGGGCTTTAAACTGTTTTTGCGACATAAAGGCCGCCCATTAACCATTACATACGCCGGACATGAATTCTTCAACCAGGCAATTCGTGTTGAAAAAGAGTTTGAACAACTGAAAACGATTAAAAATACTTTTAAAAATGAACAAGCGACATTTATTAGGATTGGGGTTTTAGGAACTTTTGGATATACCAAGATTCAATATCTAATTAATGAATTCCGAAAATTATACCCAGAAATTAAAATTGAATTTACAATTGATGTCTCAGAAAATTTAATTAAGCAATTTAGTCGGAACAAACTAGACATTATTTTTGTTACTAAAGACAATCATCAACTATTTAATTCCCAACAAGTCAAAGAATCTTTAATCTCTTCTAGTCCACTTTGCCTGATTTTAAACAAGCGAGATCCCTTAAGTATCAACTCCACTATTTCTTTAACCCAATTAGCAAATCAGAATATTTTATTACCTAGCTATCGGTCGGGATTATACAAAGCAGTTCATAATGAGCTTAAAAAGAACAATGTCAGCATTAATAAGGTCGGTGCAAATTCTCAAGTAGATGTTGTCTGTCAATTAGCTAAAGCAAATATTGCCAAGGGCTTCATTTCATTAGAAGTTTTTAAAAATAGTAAAACCAAAGATATTGCAGCCATCCCCATCACGCCAAAAATTAACCGCAATATCTATATGATTATCAATTTACAATCGGAATATCGACAAGTTAGTTATCTTTTTCAAACCTTCTTAAACGATAGATTGTAACCACCATTTTCCCCCCACATTTTATTTCTGTCATTATTACATAATAAAGGAATCGGGAATTCCCATCAGTTAAGATTAATTTATATAGAGCTTACAAATATTTTGATTTTCGTTCTTGAATTTTAAATTAATTGCTAAAAAAAAGCACCCAGTTTTACTGAGTGCTTTCATCTTCTGTGGCAAATAATCATGTTATTTTAGTACTTTTGAAGTCGAATCATCGTAGTCGAAACGTTGATATATCGTCTTTCCATTTCTAATTAACATAATGTTCATTATTCCCACTCAATAGTTGCGGGCGGCTTAGAGGTAATATCATAGACTACGCGGTTGACGTGGTCTACTTCGTTTACGATTCTAACTGAGATTTTTTGTAATACATCCCATGGAATCTTTGCGAAGTCGGCTGTCATTCCGTCGATAGATGTAACGGCACGAATTCCGATTGTATAATCGTAAGTTCTGCCATCACCCATGACACCAACTGAACGAATACCTGGCAAGACTGTGAAGTATTGCCAAATTTTTTCGTCTAGTCCATTCTTTGCGATTTCGTCACGTAGGACCCAATCACTGTCACGAACGATTTTTAGTTTTTCATCGGTTACTTCACCGATTACACGAATTCCAAGACCTGGTCCTGGGAATGGTTGACGCCATACTAATTCGTGAGGAATGCCAAGTTTTTCACCTAATTGACGTGTCTCATCCTTGAACAAAGTACGTAATGGTTCAATCAACTTGAAGTGCATGTCCTTAGGAAGTCCACCAACGTTATGGTGAGACTTAATTGTTTGAGCAGTACTTGTACCACTTTCGATAACGTCTGTATAAAGTGTTCCTTGAGCTAAGAAATCAATGCCCTTAAGCTTTTGAGCTTCATCGTTGAACACTTGGATAAATTCGTTACCAATAATCTTACGTTTCTTTTCAGGGTCAGTCACACCAGCAAGTTTGCTGAGGAATCTATCCTTAGCGTCAACTTTGATGATGTTTAAACCAAACTTGCCTGCCAAGCTATCCATAACTTGATCAGCTTCGTTCTTACGTAGTAGACCGTGGTCAACGAAGATACTTGTCAATTGTGTTCCAATGGCTTTATGAAGCAAGACACCAACAACAGAAGAGTCAACACCACCTGATAGTCCAAGAAGAACCTTCTTGTCACCGACAGTATCACGAATCTTTTGAATTTGTTGATCAATGAAATCATCCATTGACCAGTTGGCTTGGGCACCACAGATATCAAAAGCAAAGTTCTTCAAGATATCCATTCCATATTCAGTATTTCTAACTTCAGTATGGAATTGTACACCGTACATCTTGCGCTTGTCGTCAGCGATTGATGAGATAGGTGCATTCTTACTTGTAGCAACGACTTCAAAGCCTGTTGGAGCTTCTTTAACGAGGTCACCGTGACTCATCCAAACGTATTGCTTTTCAGGTAAGTCTTCGAATAATGCAGAATTCTTTTTCGTAATTTCGATATCAGCACGACCATATTCACGGTTATTAGCTGATTCGACTTTACCGCCAAGGTTATAAGCCATCAATTGCATACCATAACAAATACCCAAGATAGGAATTCCTAGCTTGTAAATGTCTTGGTCGATTGAAAAGGCACCTTCATCGTAGACACTCATTGGTCCACCAGAAAGGATAATACCTTTAGGATTGATTTCTTTAACTTCTTCAGCAGTAATAGTATTTGGTAATAATTCAGAGTAGATACCAATATCTCTGATACGACGTGTAATCAATTGATTGTATTGACTACCGTAATCTAGAACAATGATGCTATCGGCATCTGGCCATTGCTTGCTCAAATCAATTTCCCCCATTTTTTTATTTCCTCTATTGTATACGAAATTTTGTTCCATGTCATATATTGTATACGCTTAATATTTTCTCAAGTAAATTTTATTTATTTGATGGTCCTCAGATTTATGCAAAATAAGGTTGGCTCGGTTGCGAGTCGGCCTGATGTAATCACGCAAGTTTGGATAGTTGATAGTCTGCCAAACGTTTCTAGCCATTGCCATTGCCTCTTTTTCAGGCATCTGGGTGAATTGGTAGTAATAACTGTTAGGATCGTTTCTAGCCAAATCTAATAGCGTTTCAAAGCGATTCAAGAACCATTCCTCAATATCTTTGACCTCGGCATCAATATAAATTGAAAAATCAAAGAAGTCGCTGACATAGATGTGCTCATTTTGAGGCAGCTGCAAAACATTGATTCCCTCGACAATCAAAATGTCAGGATTGTCTAGTTCTTCATATCTTCCTGGAATAATGTCATAAATATTGTGCGAGTAAAGTGGATACTTGATTTTTCCACCGCGAGTTTTGACATCCCCCAAAAACTTCAACAATTTATTCATGTCATAAGTTTCTGGAAAACCTTTCTTACCCATTAAATTACGCTCTTTTAAAATTTTACTGGGATACAAAAAGCCATCAGTCGTCATTTGTGAAACTTTATATTGTGGATATGCTCTTTCCAACATAATTTTCAACAACCTAGCTGTCGTACTCTTACCAACCGCAACCGAACCAGAAACCCCAATGATAAAAGGTGTTTTACGATTCTTAGTACTTAAAAATTCATTCTTCAATTTAGTCAATTTGCGATAATTTTTAAGATAAATGTGAAGTAGATGTCGAATTGGCGCATAGATAGAACGCACGTCGTCAATGGATATCTCATCGTCCAAAGACTTGATTTTACGCAATTCTCCGTCGGTGATGGCTTGCTTGGTATATTCACCATGGAAGTTTTCCCATTGCTTTCTAGTAAATTCATCATAGTTAGCTAAACTTTGCATATTGTTAAAACCTACCTAATATAGTAATTAACTTTTATTTATTTTCTGGTATTCTAGTATAGTATAGAACTTTTTGTAAAAAGGAAATAATATATGGAAAAAATAGTATTATTTGGGGATTCAATCATGACTGGCTTTTCTAGTGGCAAGGCTAAGAATTATTTAACCAAGCGGATTAAAAAAGACTTTCCTGACTATGACGTCATCAACATGGCGTTTCCGGATTTCAAGACCAATAATGCTATGACACAAGTTGACCGTATTAAAAAGCTCAATCCAACCATCGTTGTTTTGGGATTTGGTACCAATGATATTTCGATAGATGATGAAATCAAACCTGGTAAATTTTCTGCCAACTTAACTAACATAATCACTAGTTTAGGAGAAAAGCGGGTTATTTTGCTTTCCCCTCCTTACATTGATTGGTTAAAAGATCCAACCAGACCTTGGACACGCCAATTGCAATTTGAGTTAGTCACGGAACATCTTAGCAAACAACTAGACATTTCGTATGTCGACTTGCTACACGATATGGCTAACTGTGATAATCTTAAAGAGTTGCTACAGGCGGACGGTTTGCACTTTACTAAGCAAGGATATAATCTCTTAGAAGACGAGTTAATACCAGAAATTAAAGCCACGCTAGCAAGAAAAACTACACTAGTGTCGAATTGAAGGAGCACTTTATGGATTTAAATATTCCTCAAAAATATTTTATTTTATCGTGTAACGAAAAAGGTAGTATTCGTATTTTTAAGAATACCAGACGTCGCGCTTATTTGGCTGAAAGCTCATTTTTCGACTTAGCGCTGAATGATATTATCGATTTAACAGACAACAGTGTCATCATTAACAAGGTCTTGCCCGATGACAAGCAGTATTTGAACGAATTCTTCCAGATCATCAACAAGAATCAAGGCAAAAGTATTATCCACGTTTTACGTGCCATGGCCACCAATGAAAAAATCACTCGTATCATTTACAATGAAATTGGGGATTCACTCGTTGATAAGGTCGATGTCACTAAAGCTGTGACCGGACTAGTCTTCAAGACTAACAATTACTTACCTAATCGGAACGTGAAACGAGAATTAGTCACTGATTTAAGAAAAGAAATCTTAAATTCCAAGAAAATTCCGCCAGAGTCTTTCGCCCTTTTGGCTACTCTATACGGAAATCATGACTTGAAGCTTTATTTCTCGCAATACGAACAAAAACAGCTCAAAGATAAAATCGAAGTTTATCGTGAAGATGCAACTTATGAGAAGTTGTTCGAATTGTCGAAGCGTTTAAACCGAGTCACATTATCATTATTGAGTTAGGTTCAAGAATGCCGTCGTCCGTTCTGCTTTGTGGATGCTGGAACGTACTGGACGCAACTTTAAGCCAATTCCAAAACCAGGAATCGTCTTAAAGCTTGGTCTTTCACTAAGCGATAAATCGCTAAGTGAAATTTCAGTACTGAGCATCCACAAAGCTGCCACTCCCGACTGGATAACGTCATTTATTTTTTATTTAAAATAATCTCAAATCAATAAAAGCCTTCATTTAGATAATAGTTTATTGACTATATCTAAATGAAGGCTTTTTGTTTTTAGTATTAAAAATAAAACCACTATCCAGTCCGGAATAGCAAAGCAAATTGGCTCAGATGTGAAATTATTCTTAGCAATTTATTGCTTAGAATAAGGCCGAGCTTTAAGACTTTGCCTGAACCTGGCAAAGGCTTAAAGTCGTGCCCACATCGTTCCAGCCAAATTTGCTTTGCTATGGAGGACGATATATTACACCAATAAAAGTTCAAAAAGAGTTTTAGATAATTACTGACTCTATTATCTAGACACTTTGTTCCACTTCATAATACTTTTCGGGAACTCTTTGCAATAATTGCGATAGCTCGCCAATCGAAGTAATCGTCAACTTGTGCATGGCACGAGAAGCAATTGTGTAAACTAATTGTTGCTCGTCTTCATCGAACTTATCTTTTGATGCATCCCACATAATAACAGCGTCAAACTCAAGTCCTTTAGCTAAAAATGATGGTAAGACGATTGTTCCTGCTGCTAATCGTTGATTTTCTGAACGGATTAAGGTCGACTTAACTCCGGCTTCTGCTAGTTTTTGATGCAAGTCAGTCGCATCATCTAAAGTTTTGGCAATAATCGCCGTCGTGTATTTGCGTTGATCATTTTCTTTAACTTGACCGACTACTTGTTGAATCGATTCGGCTTCTGTTTGTGCCATTAACAGATTTGGCAAATCGCCATTGCGGTTGAATGGTTCGATTTTTTGTCCATTTGTCAAAATAGCTTTGGTAAAGTCCGTAATTTGTTTTGTTGAACGATATGAGTGAACTAATTGAACGACTCTAGTTTCGTCAGCTTCAAACAAACTCTGTGCTTCTGAAAGCAAGGTTTGACTATTTTTCTTCGTAAAGATGGACTGATTCAAATCGCCTAGCATCGTATAACGTGCTCGAGGGAATTTATATTTCATATAAGCTAGTTGGAATGGTGTGTAATCTTGAATTTCATCAATGAAAACGAACTTCATATCCAATTCACCATGCTTACCAGTAACTAAATCATACAAGTAAAGATATGGCGTCAGATTATTCATGGAAATTTGTTTGTTGTTGAAATCTTTGATGAATCCTGCAACATATTCATCCCATTGTTCAGTCGTAATACCATATTTACTCATATCGACAATTTGAGGAACAGCCTTCAAAAAGTTCAAATAATTAGTAGCAACGTTTAAGAATCTCAAGTGCTTGATATTGCGGTAAACGCCTTGCAGCATGGCCGTAACAATCTTACGTGCTAAGAATTTCTTCTCTTCATCGCCATTTTTAAATTCTTGATCAGCGGTAACGTAAAGTGCTTGCAGTTGCTCCTTGCTCAAGTTTTCGATTCGTTCGGAAACCCAATTAGAACGCATCTCGGCACCAATCTTACGATGCAGCATCTTGATTAAGCGGTCTACCGTTGCATCCAATCTGTTGCCTAGATTATATTGTGGACCATAGCTGTAATAAATTTCTTGAATCTTTTCCTTAGCGATAAAGACTTTGCCTTGGAATTTAATATCCTTGAAAGCCATCCCGCTTTGATTCAACAGCTTGCTATAATTTGTCAGCGTCTTGAAAAATCCTATATCTGCGACAAATTTCCCAATATTTTTATGCTCAGTATCGACGACCTTCTCGAATTGTTCGGACAAACTCTCAACTGCCAAGTTTGGCAAACGACGAGCGAGAAATTGTTTGTAGGTCATCTGAACCATATTCTGTTCACCCATCTCGGGTAGGACGTTTTTGATATAATCGTTAAACAGCGAATTAGGCGAGAACATGACCACTTGGCTAGATGTCAATGTCCCACGGTATCGATAAAGCAAATATGCGATTCGTTGCAAGATAGCTGACGTTTTACCAGATCCAGCAGCCCCTTGAACGAAGAGGAGCTTCGACTTGGTATCACGAATAATCTTGTTTTGTTCACTTTGAATCGTCTTAACGATACCTTTCATGTGCGTAGAAGATTTCCCATCGAGCACTTCTAGCAACATTTGGTCACCGATAGTTTCTTGTGTATCAAAGTAAGCCTTGATTTTTCCATTATCGACTAAGAATTGACGTTTCAAAAACAAGTTAACTGATTGTAAGCCATCAGGAGCTTGATATTGCACTTCGCCTAATTTTCCGTCGTAATAAATTGAAGAAATCGGTGCACGCCAATCGTAGACTAAGAAATGATCGTTTTTATCAGTGAAGGAACTCAAACCGATATAAACGGTCTCTTTCTTAGGTTCACCTTTTTCCTGGAAGTCCAAACGAGCAAAGAACGGCGTCTTCTCCAATTTTTTGAGAATGCCTAATCGTTGCTTCGATTGTTGCCAACTGTTATTTCTTTCATCGAGCATTTGTTGTTGTTGATGAATCGACAAAGCCGCATCCATCGAAATGGAATCTCCATCCATTCCTAAGTGAATGTCATCAAAAGCATTATTGATAACTTTTAAATCTTCTTCAGCAACATCCATATGTTCTTTAAGTTGATTTTCAGACTTCTTAATCTTATCAACCACATCATCTAAATGTGCTTGTTCAATCTTTTTTTCGTCTAGTTCATTAACCTTAGATTTATCTGTCATAATAACCTCTTAAATTAAAGTTATATAATGTTACCATTATTAACTACTGATTTCAAAAAAGACACGCTTTGATAATAAAAATACATCAATAGATATTCCTCCATTGATGTATAAAATATTATAATTATTTATTTTTGCTTGCATAACTATAATAGTAGAAACCAGCCACAAAAATTATTCCCCCGATAATGTTGCCTAAGTAAACCGGTACAAAATTCTGGAAGAACAAGCCCCAAGTACTGCCGTCTTCAAAAATAGCTGCTGGAATGATGAAACAATTAGCAATACTGTGCTGAAAACCGACAGTCACGAAAATCATGATAGGAAACCAGATACCCATAATTTTGCCCGCTGCATCTTTAGCTCCTAACGCTAACCAAACGGCGATTCCCACTAACCAATTACAGCCAATTCCTGAAACAAAAGCTGATAGAAAAGTGGCGCTGGTTTTAGCTTTGGCAACAGCAATCACGCTCTCTTGAAATGGCCCAACATGCGTTAATCCAACTACATGACCGAAAAAATAAGCTACAAAGACGGCACCAACGAAATTGAAAAAGGTAATCACTAACAAGTTCTTCAAATAATCGACTAGACTAGCTTTTTTAGCAAAAATCGAAGTCCCAACTGCCATCATGTTCCCCGTTGCCAATTCTCCACCAGCTAGCAAAATAATAATCAAGCCGATTGGGAAAACAGCTCCGCCGACTAAAGCTTTGACACTAGCCAAATTGTTCGGAATTGAAGCTGTCACTCTGACATAAGCCAAAAAGCCGATTGAAATCATCGCCCCACCGATGAATCCGAGAATCATCTTAGCCAAAAGCGTCTTTTTAAGTTTATTGACGCCAGCTGTAATACTTTTTTGCAGAATTTCTTCTGGAGTAAACATATTTTATTCCCCTAGACTCATCATTTAATGAAAATACAATATCATCTATTTGCGAACGTTTCAATATAATATCAGTTAATCATTCGGATAACGTGTTTACATAAAAATAACGCCACTTTTTTATAAGCGGCGTTATTTTTTAATCGATCATCATCAATCGATCAGTGTCTAAGATTTTAAATTTGTTATTACTAATTTTTTCAATCATACCCTGCTTCGCTAACGAAGTCAGTTTACGACTAATTGTTTCAGGGGTAGTGCCTAAATACGTGGCAATGTCTTTTTTCTTCAATGGCAAGGTGAATATTTCCTCATCTAGTCCAGCACTAGTTTCCAACAAATAGTTAGCCAAGCGGCTCTCAACGCTTGCGGTGGTAACTTCTGTTGTCTGTTGCTCGAGTTGAGCAATTCTGCGTCCCAATGCATTGACCATATTCACTGCCATTTCAGGTGTTTCTTGCATTAACTTTTGGAAATCGCTTCGTGAAATCTGACAAACATCAGTGTCCATCAAGGTTTGAGCGAAGCTGTTATGGTCGGTATTGGAGAACAAGGCGGCTTCACCATCAAAATCCCCAGTTTGGAGAATCCGCAACATTTGTTCTTTCCCATTGGCCGACATCTGGAAAACCTTGGCTTGACCGTGAGCTACGATTATCAAAGAATCGGAAGCATCCCCAGCTGAGAAAAGATATTCGCCGCTCTTGTAGTGATGGTGTGTCACCAAAGTTGCAATCGTATCTTTATCTTTTTTAGATAAATTTTGAAAAATCGTTACCAATTCAACACAATCTTCAGCTGTATGGTCATGCGCAAGTTTTGCCATTAACTATCTCTCCTTAGTCATCAAAATCCTCATCATCATCTTCGTCATCAAAGCCCTCTTTAGCAGATTTGCCAAGAAGTGCTTGATAGATTCTGATTTGGTGATTGTTAAAGCCTAACAATTGAACTAATACTTGAGCCATGAAAGGACGATCCTCATTTTCGGCCAATTTGATAGCGCGTGTGACAAACATATTGTCAGTACTGAAGTCATCGACCACAGTTTGGAGCATATCAGAGGCATCTAAGTACTTGTTCTTGCCGTCTTCTTCAATCATAGAATATTCTGAATATTCTTTCATAGTTGAAGGAGGTAATTCACCCTCATCCAATAATTCATCAGCAATCTTATCATACCAAGCATTATTTGCGTCAATTGTTTGATTCAAAACACGCTTGTAGTTTTCAGCGTTAGCACCTTTAACGAACCACTTGATTTGGTGCAACTTGATATTTAATAAGAAATGATTTGAAACGATGTGACCTGTCATTGCGCCAGCAGTAGGCTTGTGGTGATCAGCATCAGCCTGCTTTTGTTCAGCGGCAAATTTTTCGTCGATTGTTTGTTCAGTCATTATTTACTCTCCTTAACCTTTACCTTTTTAACTTCATATCCTAAGTCAGTAATTACATCTGATAGCTTGTCAGCTGAAGTCTTTGATTCATCAAAGTCAGCTCTGACCTTACCAGCATTGAAGAGAACCTTGACATTTGAAACGCCATCTTGGTTTTCAACACCCTTTTGAATCTTTGTTAAACATGATGGGCATGTTAATTCACCTAATTGTAAAATTGCTTTTGCCATAATTGATTCCTCCATTTATTTTAAAAATCTCAACAAGTAGTCAAACGATTACTTGCTCAACTAACTTACAAATACTATTCTAATTAGTCTGTGGCACTAATAACTTGATTTGAATCAAGTTTTACAGATTTATTTCTAATTAATCTCATTGCATTGAAGATAACTACTAAGATACTTACTTCATGAACGAACATCCCGCTGCCCATGTGAATAATACCAACGATTAAACCTAATAGTAGTAGAGCAACTGTTCCCACAGCAATGATGATATTTTCTTTAGTATTAGCGACTGTCTTCTTAGCTAAGACATAAGCGTGTGCTAAGGCTTCAAAACTTGATTTAACTAAGATAATATCGGAAGTTTCAATAGCAACGTCAGTTCCGCTACCCATACCAATTCCGATATCAGCTGTTGCAAGTGAAGGACTATCATTGATTCCATCACCAACAAAAGCTACGGTACTGCCTTGTTTCTTAAATTTCTTCACAAATTCAACCTTATCTTCAGGAAGCAATTCAGCATGAACTTCATCGATTGGCAATCTTTGAGCAACTCGTGCTGCAGCTACTTTGTTATCACCAGTCAACATGACGATTCGTTTCATACCAGCATCTTTTAGTGCTTGGAGACCAACTCTAGCATCAGGTCTTAATTGGTCATTGACGCCAACGACGAGACGAAGTTCTTGATTAACAGCCATTAAGACTACTGAATCTCCTTGATTCATCTTATCTTCGATAGCTTTATTTTGTGATTTTGAAATCTTAACGTTATTTGCTTTCATCAAGCGAGAATTTCCAACTAAAATACTGAAGTCAGCGTTCTTGCCAACTAATCCTTGGCCTTTAACAGTATTCAGTTCAGGCAGTTCTGGTGTATCGGTGACGCCTAAATCGTCAACATACTTCACGATAGCTTGACCCAATGGGTGATCAGAAGTTCTTTCAACCCCAGCAAGCAAGGCTAAATCAAGGTTTTTACTTTTGCCGAAGTCTTCATAATCAGTAACTGACATTTTGCCAGTTGTTAAAGTACCAGTTTTATCAAGGACTAGGGTATCGACTTTGGCAAAGCTGTTAACGGCATTGCCACCTTTCATCAAAATACCATTTTTAGCTCCGTTACCAATTCCGGCAACGTTTGAAACTGGGGCTCCGATGACTAAAGCACCAGGGCATCCCAAAACTAGAACAGTTATTGCGAGTGGGAAATTTTGTGTGAAGGCCCAAACTAAAGCACCAATGACTAAAACAGCAGGTGTGTAGTAGGTCGCAAATTTATCAATAAATCTAGCAGCAGGCGATTGGCTATCTTGAGCTTCTTCGACCAATTCGATGATTTTACCAAAAGTCGTATCTTCACCAACTGAAGTCGTTTCAATCGTGATAGTTCCATTATCAGTGATTGACCCGGCGAAAACTTTATCGCCTTGAGCTTTTTTAACTGGTGTTGACTCACCTGTAATTGAGGCTTCATTCATATAACCGGTACCATCGATGATTTTTCCATCGACAGGAATTTGACCGCCCGGTTTAACCATGACGTGGTCGCCCTCGTCCAAGTCATCGACATCGACTGTTTCAGTTGTACCATCTTCATTGACTAACTCGGCGGTAGTTGGAGCCATCTTCGTCAAACTCTTAACTGAAGAACGAGTCTTCTCCAAAGTTTTTTGTTCCAAATAATTACCAAAGAGGAACAAGAAGGTAACAACAGCCGACTCTTCATATTCTCCAATAATAAAGGCACCAATGACTGCAATGGTTACCAACAATTCAATACTGATAACTTTATTTTGCAAGGCACTGAAGGCGTGTAGAGCAATCGGAATTGCTCCGATAATACTTGCAAGAATCATAAAGATCGTTGCGGCAATTTCAAATTTCAATAGGAAACTTGAAATCAAACTAAGTGCAATCAAAATGGCAATTGAGACTGTCATTTTATTTTGATGTTTTGAAATCCAGATATTTAATTTTGTCATCTCATTTACCTCTCTCTTAACTTACAAGACATATTCTAAGGGGTAATAGAGTTTAAGAACTTGATGCATATCAAGTTTTGAAAAAAAGTGACCAAAAACTAAAATTGTTTTTGATCACTTTTCTTATTGATATATCTTTTTAAACTTGGATAAATTTTATTTGAGATTGCTTCAGCAATGATGAAGCCTACTGCTAAAGACATTCCCACTGTTAAGGCTTTGATAAAGCCGCTTGCTGCCAGCATATCTTTTCCAAGGGTAAAATTTTTCATGCTGTCGTAAATAATGGCCCCGGGAACTAAAGATACTAGGCAAGGAACGTAAATAATATTGACCGGCGAACGGACTAAGATAGCGCATAAATTGCCTAATATACCAATAACAATTGCTCCCAAAACATTGGGCATAATCAAGCTATCGGTAAACCAGGTGATAACGATATAAACTATCCACGCTAAGGCTCCGACCAATCCTGCTGGGACTAGCGTTCGTCTAGGATTATTGGTGATGATGCCAAAACCGACACTCGACAAAAATCCGAAGATGAACCCATAAACTATTTCCATCATTATTTAACCCCCTAATATGGCTTGAATTACGATTTGTCCAATAATCACGCCGCTTCCAATTGAAATTCCGGAAACAATCGCATCGGTGGCCCGAACTAAGCCAGAAATGGTGTTCCGTTCAATAATTTCTCGCAAGGAGTTAGTCATCGGCACGCCAGGAACTAATGGCATAAGAGCACTGATAATAATGTAATTAGCATCATGCGCCATTCCAACGAATCCTAAAACATTAGCCAAAACGCTGATGACCAAACTTCCCATCGCAACGGGGATATAAGGAATCTTTGAGTGCCTCGAAATAACTTGCGACATCAAATAGCCTAAAATTCCAACAAAAAAGGCCCAACCAAGGTCGCCCCAAGTTGCTTTAAACAAAAGCATTGGTGGCATCGAAACTAATCCTGCCCCGATACATTTAGTTATCCAAGAGAAGTCTAAGGTTTCATTTTGAACCCGTACTATTTCTTTTTTTATTTCATCAAAGGTGATTTCGTGGTTCGAAAATTGTCTGGATAAAGTATTGATCTCATCTACTTTTTGCAAGTTGAAATCTCCAACTCGAACTTTAAAAATTCTTGTCGTAGCACTTCTTTCTGAACTGACAAAAATACCTGTCATAGTGGCATGACAGACTACTGGTAAATCAACAGCTCGCCCCACATATTCAACCGTGTTCTCGACTCTAGCAGTCTCCGCACCGTTTTCTAGTAGAATCGTACCCACTTGACCACAGAGAGTGACAATATCTGCTTCCGTGATAGCCCCCATAATGGTTCCTCCAAATGGTAGATTTTTCATACATAATAGATAAGTATTAACACATTTTCTTGCAGAAAAAAAGCCCGCAGCATTGTGCGAACTTTAATTAGCGTTTCAAATAAGTTCCTTTTAATAGGATAATCCATAATGCCAAGATAGTGCCACCAATTAGCATCAATAAATGATCGACCTCATCGCCAGTCTCAGGCAAAATTTTAGAATTTGTCGTCTTGTTAGCTGAATTACTTTTATCAGACTTACTTTGACCGATTTTGTTGAGGCCACCTAAATTGGCAGCAATATTTGAAGTATCGTTGACGCCGCTTTGGTGCATCAGATTAGAAATATCATTTTGATTTAGACTATCAAAAACTAAATCAAAATCTACTGTCTTGTGCAAATTAAAAGCTGGCACGTTGATGGAAATATTGCCGGCAATCGGATTGCCCAAATCATCTAAACTGTTTAATGGAAAATCAAACTTCAAATAATTATTATCTTCATCATTTGTAAAACTTAAATTGATTGGCTTTTGCTTATTAATATAATTAATTTGAAAGGCCTTACTACCAAATTCCTTAGGATATTTAATCGTTGTTTCAACCGAATAAGTCCCATCAGGATTCTTAATCAATTTGGCTGTATTAGTAAAAAACGAGGCAATCAATGAGCCATCGCCATTATTTTTGGCTACCTTATAAGTCAATTCCTTCAAAACAGTTTTAGGCTGCGTTGCAGGTTTCGTGTCGGCAGTTTCATTGTTAGAAGCACTATCCGTCTTCTCTTGTGGCGTTTGGATAATATCTGAATCTTCATTTTCTTCATTAGAATTAGTCTCAGTATCATCATTATTTACAACGTCTTGATTGTTATTAGTATCTGGCTTATTTTCTTCAGGCTCAGTCTCGGTATCAGTTGTTTTCTTATCTTCTGATTCCGTGATTGAGTCCATGCTATCGGTAAATGGATTAGTTGTTTCCTGACTGTCCATTGTACTGGTATCGAATTTAAAATCGACTGTTTGTTGATTCATATCGATGCTTAACAATTTTGTTTTGACCACTGCTGTCACGTCGTCATTTAATTGTGACAAGCTATTAGTTTTAAAACTGATATCTAAATATTCTTTACCATCTTTGTTATAACTTTCTGATTCTTCAGGTGTTTGATTATCAATCTTGCTTACTTCCAAATCAGTCAATTGCGAAACTTCCACTGTCAAAACCAATCTGTAAGTTCCATCGTTGCATGTGTAAATCTCTGCACTCTTCGTAAAATATGGATCCACTTCTGATTTTTCGTTAGAATTTTCTTTATCTACTTCATAATTAATCGTTTTTTTGTCATTATTTGCTTCTGCTTGAACGGTTTCTTCAAGTAAATTGGGCGAACCTGACACATTTGTTCCAACCTCACCAAAAATCCCTAAAAATATCCCCACAGACAACAGACTAATAAAAAACTTTTTCATAATCTTATCGCCCCTCTTAACATATATACCAATTTTATCATATCTACCCTTTGCTCTTAAAGATAAGGTTGCGACTATTTGTCTCAAATTAGAAAAATCTAAATTATATTATAGATTATTTGAAATACCTAATCCGATAGATATATACTTATAGATATCATGCGCAGGAAGGTGACTTTTTTATGAAACAAGGAACAACGATCCTAACTTTAGACAATGGCTATCATTTGTGGACTAACACACAAGGCCACGGTGACATCAAATTACTATGTCTTCACGGTGGACCTGGTGGAAACCACGAATACTGGGAAAACTTCGGTGAAAAACTAGCTGACCTTGGCGTACAAGTAACAATGTACGACCAATTAGGCTCATGGTACTCCGATCAACCAGATTACAGCGATCCAAAAATCGCCGAAAAATACCTAACATACGACTACTTCATAGAAGAAGTTGAAGAAGTTAGACAAAAGCTCGGCTTAGATAACTTTTATCTAATCGGCCAATCATGGGGTGGCGCATTAGTTCAAATGTACGCTGCTAAATATGGCCAACACTTAAAGGGTGCTATCATTTCAAGTATGGTTGACGAAATTGACGACTATGTAAAACACATCAACCAATGCCGAATGGATGCCTTAGGTCCAGACAAAGTTAAGTATATGGAACAAAAAGAAGCCGAAAACGACTTAGATGACCCTACATACCAAAGCTATGTTGACGTATTGAACGCTGAATACGTAGACCGCAAACAACCAACAGCAATCAGACACTTGATTGATACAATGTCAGTACCCGTTTATAACACATTCCAAGGAAACAACGAATTCGTTATCACCGGAAAATTAAAAGACTGGCACTTCAGAAAACACCTCAAGGAAATCAAAGTTCCTACACTACTTACATTTGGTGAACACGAAACAATGCCAATTGAAACAGCCAAAATCATGCAAAAGGAAATTCCACATGCAAGATTGGTAACAACACCAAACGGAGGCCACCACCACATGATCGATAATGCACCAGTTTACTTTAATCATTTGGAACAATTTATTAAAGACGTAGAGGCGGGCAGCTTCGCCGATTAGAGAGCGAAGCAGGACCGCTTAGACACCGCGGATTAAGACAATTTCACGAATTGCCCGCGCACTTTGCGGGTGATTTGGGAAATAGGCTTAATCCTCGGTGTCTGTCCTGCGTAGCTCGTTTCCACTATATAGCCAGAAAGCATGGTTATATAAGAAGAAACAACGCTTATTTAACTAAAAGGTATGGTTACAAAACACAAAAAAAGAGGAAAAACTCAAATCCAGAGTTTTTCCTCTTTTTAACTACATAAAAAACCTAATTAGTCTTAATATACTTTCTCCACTTAAGACGGCTAAGCCAAGTCTGTTGTGCCGAAATACTATGTTCATCAGTTTCCTTAGCATAACGTCCACTTTCCAACAAATGATAAGAATTAACATCATCCTTAGAAAACAGCTTAACAATCTTAATCAACTGTTGTTTAGGTTTATCCTCCACAACCGGTACAGCAATTTCCACTCGACGTTCCAAGTTTCTTGTCATCATATCGGCTGAAGAAATCCAAACGTCAGTATGATCTTTCCCATATTGGAATTTAAAAATCCGGCTGTGTTCCAACAATTGACCAACGATACTTTTAACTCGAATGTCTTCCCTTGGTCCACAGACGCCTAACTTCAAAGAACAAGCACCACGTACTATCAGCCTAAATGGCAAACCGTGGCGTGCAGCTTTATAAATGGCGTCGATGATATCAATATCAGTCAACCCATTAACTTTCATAAAGACGCTTCCTTGTCCATCACGAACATAAGCAGCAGTTGCTCGTTCAATATTTTTAATGACCATTTCTTTGATGCCATCTGGTGAAGTGACCAACAAATCGTAGTCAGCTTCTTTATGAGTGACTAAATAGTCGAAGAATTTAACAGCATCATCAATGTAAGTTTGATTGCTGGTAAAGTAACTAACATCCGAAAAACCTTTGGCGGTAATCGCATTGTAATTACCTGTACCAATTTGGACGTAACCCTTGCCATCACCATGCAAGACTAAGCAAATCTTGGAGTGTACCTTATTTACTTTGTCACCAAACAAAACTTTAACGCCCGCAGCTTTCAAAACTTTGGCCACCTCGATATTGTGTACCTCATCGAATCTAGCACGTAATTCAACCACAGCTGTGACGCTGATACCTTTACCTGCAGCCTCTTTTAATAGACGCAACAAGTCGGAATTTTCTTCCGTTCGATAAATAGTAATACAGATTTTAGTTGTTTTGGGATCATTTACAGCAGCTTCCAGATAATCGATAAAAACGCTGAAAGAATCGTATGGATATTGCACAAAAATTGGCGACCTATCCAAATACTTCAAAATATTCTTGGATTCATTCCAAGCTAAAGCTTTAAACGGTGGGAAAACTAAATCCTGATTACTCTTGTAAGTTTTCCGAAAGCTAGTTAAGAACTTAAGGTCCACTGGACCTGGAATTTTATAAACGCTCTTTTTGTTGATATCAAACAAGTCAGCAAAGTAATCGCGACCTTTTTTATCGCCGTTATCGGCAAATTCAACGCGAGTGATTTTGCGCAAGTCCCTAGTATCAACATAATTAATCATCTTATTCAAATAATCGTCGTCTGACATGTTCTTATTCAAAAAATCATACGGCTTGTTCTTGTCATATGTGACACGGAAAACATAAAATTTGGAAATCTTATATTTCCTAATCAAATTTGCGGCAACGTGTCTGATAACATCTTCAATCAGAATGTAATGATTTTTTACACCTGTTTCTACTAAACGGTCCAAGTCCTGAGGAATTGGCGAAGTATAAACGTGATGCGGCGTTTCCATCAATAAATTCAAATTTCGTCTGAACTTATATCCTTTTGAGAATCTTTGCATATCGATTCTTGGAAGGATTTTCTTATTAAAGAATTTTTTGACGTATTTTTTTCCGAATCCGATAATTCTTTATAGCGCATTAATTCAAAGAGGTCATTATCTCTAGCTTCTTCCATCAATTTATAAAATAAATCGTATTGTCTAACAATATTTTCGCTATTAAATTTATAAGCTAAATCCAGAACCTTCTCCCCGGATAATCCTGATCTCTTATCATCTTCATGGTTCTTAACTAAACTATGAACGTTATGCATTCTAACGCGAAAAAACTCATCCAAGTTATTGGATGCAATCGCTAAAAACTTTAGTTTTTCTAAAAAAGGAACGTTTGGATCAGCGGCTTGATCGATGACCCGATTATCAAATAATATCCAACTTAAATCCCTATTATAATATTTATCTTTCATATATTATTTAACCCTTCATTCCTAAAAATTTAACTTTTATCCCTCTGTTCTTTTTTAAATGATTCAAAATCATATTCGACCTGTTTTACATAGCTGTTTGTGAAATTCATCAAAGAGTTTGCGATGTCAGCATATTCTTCGCCAAATCCAATGATCAATGGATAGTTCGGTGAGTGTGAATGCGCTCTGGCAAGTAAAATTACGCAGACTTTGGTGTAATCTTCAAATGATTCAAAATCCAGCTTGTCCAGATTAATCGATGATTTCATATCTTTAAATTGGCGCATATAGAAACTATATTTATCAGTATCAAAAGCTCCTAAGAATGGATCGGAGGCACTTTGTAAAATCAATTGACTGTTAACAATATTTTGACCCTGACTGACCTTCTCATCAGAATACAATTTGTCATCATTGTAGATTGGCAATGCTTGTTTGGCTTGAAGGACTAAATAGTTACTATCTAAATCCTGCAACAAAATCAAGTAGCATAGCGTTCCGACGCTACCAACCCCAACGCTGTGACGAACAATATCGATAATGTCAAAGTCTTCCAAGAATAATCTAACATCACTTCGCTGTGCTTTCTTATACTTTTTGTATCCTCCAACGACACTCTTATAATCTTTTTCACTGATATGTTGAGTTACCGGCTTATTTTCAACGAAACGACGTTGTCCAGAAGCTGTTAATTCGGTATATTTTTCAATAACTAACTTAGAATTGCTACGTTGTGCTTTTTTTATGCTTTTAGCAATCATATGATTAAAGGACTCTTGAAAATATTCTTCGTTATCCTTTAAGTTACCAAATATCTCCGTAATATTTTGAAGCGTGTTTGGCAAAATAAAACGTTTCATCTCCGAAATCTTTGTCATGTGCTTGAGAGTATCAAAATAAGTCTCTACGACTGTCAATAAAAACTCCTGCACATCAGATTCTTCGAAGCCATGTGATCTGGCAACAATTAAGGCACTGACTAAAAGGCGCTTCAAATCATATTCCCAGTGACCTAAATGTGCTTCATCAAAATCATTCATATCAAACAATAATTGTCCTTCAGATGATCCATAAAAACCAAAATTACCGAGATGGGCATCTCCACCGACCAATACTTTGATTCCACTGTTTTCGTTTCTTGATAAATCGTAATGCATTACATCGACTGTTCCCCTAAAGAATGCAAAAAGCGACTTCGACATCCTTTCACGTTTAACTGCTAATAATTCTGGAACTAGCAATTTGTTCTTGATGTTTAAAATCTTGTGAATATTTCTCTTCTTTGGTTCAAATTGATCAAATTTATCAGAAACCGTTGTCGCAAAGAAACGTCCTCTAATAATTAATTGTTCAGTACTCTTAAAAGCATCTGTATCTTGAAAAGTATATGGTGTACGGCTCATGCCCTCATCTCCTCGAATTTATTATACAATAGCTATCTTAGATAACCGTTGCTTGGGCCAACTTTTTTAATTAAAGTTTACTATATCCAAATATATTTCTTAAGTATGGTTAAAATATCGCCTCTAATATTAAAACATAAATTACACCACAAAAAAATAGGGGGCTAAGAAATTGCTCTCCAGAATTGTACTGTTAGACATCCATATCATGATACTAATATACTTATTTACAGATAAAGAAATATTCTTAGGTGAAACGAATTTTAAGTTAACTTTAACACGGCTTGTGGATTATTTCACTATCGAATTTAGTTGTGACAATTCACTAGCCTTTTTTTGAAAAAATTTGTTGCAAAAAAGAGGTTGCTGAACTTTATTCAACAACCTCTTTTTAAGATAATAAAACTATTTAATTAAATCCCATCTGAATCAGGTTCCTGTTCAACTTTCTTATGTTCAAAAACCTTTGTTCCATTTTTACTGATTGAAACAATTTCATCAGCTAATTTTTTTGAAGAATCTTTATAATTTGAAAGTTGCAAACCAACTTCCATAATAGAACCGACATTGCAGCCACAAGTAACGCTAATATCTTTATCGCTAGCGACGCTTAATTTCACTGCATCTTTAAACGGCGTTCCGCCAAGTAAATCACAAATGAAAACTACCGCATCGTCATCTTTTATTTCTTGGCTAAATTTTTTATAAAGTCCATCTTCATCCATATCACTAGTGAAATCGATAAAGCTAACATTTTTTAAACCACCAGCAAGCAATTTGATAGTAGATTCGATTCCACTAGCATAGTTGCCGTGACCTGTTACGACTAATTTCATTATAGGACCCCCATCCATGAGAATAGGATAGCAAAAATGAATGTTGCCAAAATAAGGATAACTGGTGAAACATTCTTCTTTTTCAATAACCAATAAAGTAAGAATGTATAACCTAGTGGCAAAATATTAGGGAAAATCCGATCAAAGAATTGGGTTTGAATTGAAATCGTGTGTCCAGCTGAAACAGGAATTTTTGTCTTAACTGTAATCTGAACATATGTAGCAATCAATCCACCAATAACCGTACATCCTAGGACACTGGCCGCATGTGAAACAATGGCTGAATTTTCTCTAATCTTAGAAATTGCTTTAGTACCAGTTGTATAACCTAATTGAGCAATTGGAATACGAGCAAAGAACATTGCTAAGTATACGAGGAAGAAAATCAGTGGTCCTAAAATACTGCCTTGTTTTGCAAACGATGCTGTAATACCAGCAACAATTGGTAAAATTGTAAACCATGTAATGGCATCACCAATACCTGCTAGAGGACCGAATAACGCAATTCTTAAGCCATCAATCGTTGAACGTTTTTCACCATTTTCTTCAAGTGAAGCTTCAAGTCCCATCAACAAAGGAGCGGCATAATTATTAGTATTAATAAATTGAAGATTTGATTTTAAAGATTTAGCTAAACCTTCTTTATCATCTTTATAAATCTTCTTTAATGCTGGAATCATCGCTAAAGTCCAACCATCAGCTTGCATTCTTTCATAGTTCATTGCTGATTGATTAAACAAAGATCTGATACCAAGCATTTTTACATCATGTTTAGTTAATTTTCCTCTTTTTGGAGTTTCAACTTTTTTAGATTCCATCATCGTCATCTCCATTGTTGTTTGAATTTTCCATAATTGCCTTTAATTTCTTATCATTTTCGGCATCTTTCTTACTTCTTGCATATTCAATCAAAGCAAGGGCAACACCGATAACGGCAACTGGCATCAAATTTCCAAATTTGATAAAGCATGCTGCAGTAAATCCAATCAAAAGATAAGGTACATATCTAGCTTTCAACATACTCTTAAGAAGTAAACCAAAACCAACAGCAGGTAAAATACTACCGGCAATTTCAAATCCGTGACTCAACCAAGTTGGCATCGAATTTACTAAGTCTTTCATTGGAGCTTGAGCACCATAAACACAAAGGAATGCGATAATACCGTATGATAATCCAACAATCCACGTTGGCAGCAATGCTAAACGTGTAAATTTCTTAGTATCGCCTTGTGCTGCATAAGTATCGAGTTTCTTTGTTAAAACGGAAAATGCTGAGTAATAGAATAAAATAATATATTGCATCAAAATACTAAATGGTAAAGCTAAACCAATAGCTGTAGCTGGAGATTTGCCTGTCGTATAAGCAAGTACGACTGTCATAATTCCAGCCATGATAGGATTAGGCGGCTGTGTTCCTCCAACTGGAGTTAATCCAGCGAAAGCTAGTTCTGTTAGACCAGCAGCAACGATTCCTAAAGTAATATTTCCTAGAATCATCCCTGTGACTGTACAAACAATCATTGGTCTAAAAATGTAAAAACCTTCCCACCAGAAATCAATCCCAGAAATAATAGCAAAGATTCCGATTATAATACCTTGCATTAAAGTAACTTGCATTTAAATCACTTCTTCCAACGGTTGTTTTTTATCTTCTGGAACTTCTTGTACATAAACGGAAGCACCTTTAGCAGCACATACTTTCAAATCGCTAATATCTTTATCGTCCATATAAGCTTGCTTCGTAATTTGTCTTTTTCCTTCTGAAAAATGCATATTACCGATATTTAGATTATCTATGGGAACGCCACCTTCAATTAACTTTCGAGCATCTTCTGGTGTGCGCACGATAATAAAAATCTTTTGACGGGCACTTGCTCGGTGAATATTGTTTATTGTTTTTTCAATTGTCCAAAAACGAATTCCAACGCCAGAACTTTCAGCGGTTGCCTCCATCAATTCCTGTTGAAGAGGGTCATTTGCAGTATCATCATTAGCAACTAATAAAAGATTTGCTCCAATTGAAGAAGTCCATACAACACCAACTTGTCCATGAACTAGTCTGTTATCAATTCTCGTTAGTACAATATTTGGTTCACTCATTTTCTATTACCTCTTTCTAAACTAAACTATGAACATAATTAAATCTCTAACAACAGTGGACTGACTATAATAAACAAATTTCTCATCAAAAACGCCACGTCTTTTGATACTGACTAAGGGATCGCCAACGCTTAAATCAAAAATTTTGCGATTAGTTTTCAAAATCATTCCTGGCTCAGTCTTAGATACAAATTCAGGTCGTTTTTGATATTTTTTCACTAGAAAAGGAATCAGGTTATTATTATTCTCAATTTCACTTTTGTGTATCATGGGGAAAGCTGAAAATGGCAGATATATTTTATCTAAAAATACTGGTTCATCATCTGCATAGTACATAAGATATATAACGTAAAAATAATCATCAGGCTTTAAATTCAACTCTTTGCGGATTTTCTTTTCTGAACCATCGATGTTTAATTCAAATTTTCTTAGTTCAAATTTTGGAATTGAACCCATTTGTTCAATTTTTTTCTTAACATTCAAAAATTGGACTGTACTACCTTCTGATTCACTAGATGAAACAAATGATCCCTGACCTTGCTTCTTATAGATATAATTTCGACTCTCTAATTCAGCTAAGGCCCTTCTCACGGTGATTCTTGAAACGTTGTAAATTGCCCCTAATTCTTGTTCAGAAGGAAGCTTACTTTCTTTAGGCAATTTTCCTGATTCAATTTGTTTAATAAGATCATTCAACATGCTTTGATATAGTGGCATTATACTGTTCATCCGGATTTCCTCAACTTGTTATATTGTTATAACAACCACACTCATAGTAAATCACCTTAGCCCTTTGCTGTCAACGCTTTCATTAAAATACGTATAAAAAAGGCTCTCAAGAATTAATCCTGAGAGTCTTAATTATTATTTCTTAATAAACTATTTGGCAGCTTTTGCAGCGGCTTCATCAGCATAAATTTTGTTTCTCTTCTTCATTTGCTTTGCGTACCAGATGAAAATCAATAGGTATGCAACTAATGCAAGTGCAGCATAGATAACAAACTTAATTTCACCAGTTGAAGCGTTACCTACTAAGTAAGCCAAGAATTTTTCGATAGGACCTTCCATTGTTGAGTGGGAAATCATTGTACCTGATGACAATCCCTTAGGGAATGCACCAAGCTTCTTAGCTGTTTCAGTAACCATAGGAGCTGACAATGTACCGGCCCATAGGAAGATAGGTAGTTCAATGGCACCGATAACGATCATACGAATAATCTTACCACGTGTAACAACTAGCAATGCTGGTGTAACACCCATGGCGATAATACCACCTAAAGGCAAGATCTTGTTACCAGGCAATACAAGTGCTTCAAGAAGCATGATAGGTGCTAGAACGTTAGCGGCAGCCCACATTTCAGCACGTCCGGCGATAAATGGCCAGTCAAGTCCGACATTCATTGTACGACCCTTTAACTTCTTGTTAGCAAAGTCTGTAATACCTTGTGATAATGGTTCAACAGCGGCAATGAACCAAGAACCGATCAAAGAGAATAGTTCCAAACAGAATGCAGCTGTAAATGAAAGTGTAAAGATTTCCTTAACACCTTGGTGTGAAAGTAAACCGATAAAGATACCTAAATAGATACCAATGGCAAATTTGCTTCCCCAGAATCCAATCTTCTTGTTCAATGCGGCAGCATCAAAGTCGAATTTATCTAACCATGGGAAGATAACATCAAAAATCTTATCAAAGACCATGATAATTGGGTTCATCATGTAGTTCATGTGTGTTGTTGTCATTGGATTAGAAGCAGGTGCATGAAGTAGATCATTAAAAGTAGGTTTCATTAAATCTGAGTTGATAATCTTCAAGACACCAATGAAAATAACAAGACATGTAGTAATTAGCAAGTTAGCACCGAAGAACATGCAAAGTAGTCCAACGAAAGCTAAGTGCCAAACATCGAAAATATCAACATCAAGCGTATTGGTTTTATTCCAAAGAATCATGACGATATTAACGATAACTAATACAAGTAAGAAGAACAATGTATATGGAGAACCCCAAGTAATAGTAGCAAGTGGGGCCCAACCTAAGTCAGTAACTGATAGTTGAATACCAGTTGACTTAACGAAGGCGTTCAATGCGTCTTGGAATGCTGTTGTCAACAATCCAATAACGGCACTGATGGCTGTAAGAGCGATGGCTAATTTAATACCACCTTCCAAAGCCTTGGAGAACTTAACTCTAAAAATCAAAGCGATAATTGTCAAAACGATTAACATCATTGGTGCGGCACCAAGGTCAATTAAAGGTTTGAATATCGCATTGGCGAAATCAATTATTCCTGACATATTCCGTTTCCCCCTAGATGTGTCTTATGAAACTATGCTTTGCCACTGTCCTTAATAGCTTGTTCTACTTGGTCATAAACAGGCTTTGCCATAGCAGGCATTCTATATAGGATAGGACCAGCATCAATAACTGGAATCTTAGGTGTGAATCCTAAATCAGTGGCAGCGATTGGTGTGAATAGATCATAATCATCCAACATATCCTCGGTAATATCTTTGATCATAACGGCATCACATTGTACATCGTAACCACGATTGCTCATTTCTGTTTCCAAAGCATCCTTGATTTGGTGACTTGAATTAACTCCGGCACCACAAGCAGCTAAAATTTTAAACATAATCAACACTCTCCTTATTCATTGCTTTTAGCATATTTAATAAATTTGCGATTCAAGAAAGAATAAATCTCTTTTGGATCGTCGCTCTTAAAGAATGGTACAAGCTCGTTTTCAGAAGTACGAGCCATGAAGTCCATGATCTGTGCCAAAATGTTTGATTGGCCCTCAGGATCATTGTTCAGAATCATGAATAAAAACTTCACGTTAAATTCCTTTGATGGATCAATCATATTGTGAAAAGGAATTTCGTTTTCCAATTTAATAGGAACAATCATACGAACTTTAACGAATTCGCTCTCCGTATGTGGAATGGCAATATTCGGTATCTTTGGCGATACAACTGACATATCTATTCCAGTAGGATAGTTTTGTTCTCGTTCCAATAAATTGTGGCTGTACGATAAATAAAGTTGATAGGTATTTTGCCATCAACTTTATTTTTGTATACCATTTATTAGTAATAACCATTTAAGAACACCAAAAAAGGACACCATTCATGCCCTTTAGATGTTCGACC
>NZ_VDFO01000038.1:0-28719 GCF_009600995.1 Companilactobacillus halodurans
GTCGAACATCTAAAGGGCATGAATGGTGTCCTTTTTTGGTGTTCTTAAATGGTTATTACTAATAAATGGTATACAAAAATAAAGTTGATGGCAAAATACCTATCAACTTTATTTATCGTACAGCCTTATGAACGTGAAGATAATATTGCGTTTTTATCATGTGGAATTGCATTATATTTAGGCAGAATCGTCAATCATCTTGAAGACATGTTTTATGCTGACCCTACCACACTAGAGGGGTATGGAGCTAAGGTTAACATGAAGCACAATGTTTTAAAGATTGATTCGAAAAATAAAAAAATTGTCGTTCAAAACTTAAAAACAGAAGAAATTTTTGAAGATACTTATGACAAATTAATCATGACCACAGGTTCAGAGGTAGGGATTCCTCCAATCGGCGGCATGGACAATAAGCGAGTCCTTTTGTGCAAGAGTTATGAACAAGCAAAAAAAATTTATGAATCAGCTTTGAATTATCCTAGCATTGCTATTGTTGGTGCAGGTTATGTTGGCGTTGAGTTAGCTGAAAGTTACGCCAATACTGTCCACGATGTAACATTGATTCAATCTAGAGACCAAATTTTGAATAATTATGTCGATAAACCATTATCGGATACGATTATCAATAAGTTAAAGGAACACAATGTAAAAGTTCAATTAGGCGAACGTGTTTCAGAAATTGTTGATGGAGATCAATTAACCATCAAGACTAAAGCGGGACATGCTTATAAAGCCGATTTAGTTATCGTCTGTACCGGATTTTTTGCCAATACTGATTTATTACGAGGTCAGGTTCAAATGAATGGATATGGAGCCATCATTATTAATGATTATATGCAAACTTCTGATCCTGATATTTATGCAGCTGGAGATTCCTGTGTCGTTAAGTTCAATCCAACTGGTGAAATGAAGTATATTCCGCTAGCAAGTAGTGCCGTTCGTCAAGGAACCTTGGCCGGTATTAATGTTTTTGGCGACATTCGTAGATACATGGGAACTCAAGCAACGACGGCTATGGAGATATTTGGTTATACTTTAGCTGAGACCGGATTAACTTTGAAGAAAGCTTTGGCTAGTGGTATCAACGCTGATCGAGTAATTTATTCTGATAACTATCGTCCTGACTATATGCCTACGACCGACTTGCTGACGATTTATCTCGTTTATGATAAAGATACGCGTAAAGTCCTTGGGGCTCAGCTCTTTAGTAAACATGAAATTGCACAATCAGCCAATGCTATTTCAATTTGTATTCAAAATGAGAATACGATTGATGACTTAGCTTTTGTCGATATGCTTTTCCAACCAAATTATGATAATCCGTTTAATTATTTGAATTTAGTAGCTCAACAAGCTATTGCTAAAGAGGCAAAAGAAAAAGAGACTAAAAAAGCCTAACTAAATAAATTTGTTTAGGTAGACGAATTGAAAATTTACAAAATGTATACTAAAAGGACCAGTTGACGGGGAAAACTCAACTGGTCCTTTTTTTGGTGATTTGATTTGTGATAGGAGTAGGAAATTAACTGTTTTTTCCGTCAGATGATGGGGTATCTAACGAATTTAGGGAGATTATTATGGTCTGTCTATCAATGTTGAGTTGAGTAAACTTAAGAAATGAGTCTTATTCCTATCAATCGTAATTGGGAGTTACTAGCAAATCAATCACTAATCTAAAATAAGCATCTAGTCATAGATTTTTGTAATTTTCTATACGGGAGGCAAAAAACAGACTTTGCAAACCTATGCTTACCTTGGATTTTAACAAAGTTGCTATGTTAGCCCCTCCTTCCTCTATGTTAGCGATTTCTTATTTGGTACAAAGACAGTATAGCAAGGAATGCTTGATTTCACAAAAGAAACGCTCATGAGGATATCTGTCAGAAATGTTGATAAATAGCGGTCTATAGCAGTTGCTCAATATTCTCTCTCAAAAAATCATTAATTTCTTTTGTTCAAAATATTTCACAATCAAATAAATAGCGACTAAAATTAAGTTTTATGCTTGTTTAAACAGAGAAAGTATATTACTATGAAGTCGTTCGAATGGCGATGACGTTCGCCGAAAATATTACTTAATTGTGATTGATGACGTCTACTTTAGATAACCACCTAATACTGGGGGAATTATTTGAGGTAGTCGTCTTTTTTTATGATTAAGAAGGGAGTATTTATATGACAGTAACAATTGAGAACGTAAAAGCTAGGGAAGTATTCGATTCACGTGGTAACCCAACCGTTGAAGCAGATGTTTTACTTTCAAATGGTGTCTTAGGTCGTGCAAGTGTTCCATCAGGTAAATCAACTGGTGACAATGAAGCCGTTGAATTGCGTGACGGTGGAGACAGACTTGACGGAAAAGGTGTTTTAAAGGCTGTCAACAATGTTAATACTTTAATCAACGATAAACTAAAGGGTGCAGATCCATTCAACCAAGCTCACATCGATCAAATGATGATTGATCTTGATGGCACTCCTAATAAGGCAAAATTAGGTGCCAATGCAATTCTCGGTGTTTCAATTGCCAATGTCCGTGCTGCAGCAAATAGTGAAAAGATTCCAGTATACCGCTACTTAGGTGGTGTCGATCTTGAATTGCCACAAACATTCCACAATGTTATCAACGGTGGAGAACATGCTGACAATGGTATTGATATGCAAGAATTCTTGATTACTCCAATCAAGCGCACAACCTTTAGAGATGGATTTGAAAAAATCGTTAATGTTTACCATCAACTAAAGAAAAACCTTGAAAAAGAAGGCTATCAAACAGGACTTGGCGATGAAGGTGGATTTGCTCCAGACCTTCCATCAAGTGAAGCTGCTATTGATGAATTAAACTGTGCTATTAAAGATGCCGGTTATGTTCCTGGCGAAGAAATTGGTATTGCCTTTGATGCTGCTGCATCAAGTTTCGCTCAAGATGACGGTTCATACTTATTCGAAGGTGAAAAACGTTCAGCTGACGAAATGGGCACATATTATGAAGGACTATTAGATAAATATCCAGCTATTGTTTCAATGGAAGATCCATTTGGCGAAAATGATTGGGATAATTTTGCTAAATTTACTCAAAAGAATGGCAATCGTGTTCAAATTGTTACTGATGATAACGTATGTACAAATCCTGCACTCTTCAGAAAAGCTATCAAGAAGGGTATGGCAAACAGTTTCTTAATCAAATTGAATCAAATCGGTACTGTTACAGAAACTATGGAAGCTATCCGTGTTGCTAGAAAGAATGGCTACACAACAATGATGTCTCACCGTTCAGGTGAAACTGAAGATTCATTCTTGGCTGACTTTACAGTTGCTATGCACGCTGAACAATTGAAATCAGGTGCTCCAGCTCGTGGTGAACGTTTGGCTAAGTACAATCAACTATTGAGAATCGAGGAAGAGTTAGGCAAGGAAGCCAATTTAGCACACTTCCCTAATGATGTCGACTTTGACTAATTAACACATAATCATGAAAGAAAAATATGGTCTTACTACACAAGATGTAACAAAAATCAGACAAGAGAGCGGTTTTAATGAGACTCCAAAAATCAAAAAAACTTTTCTCAGTTTGATTGGCAAACGTTTGATTGGACCGATTCCTTATATTATCGAGTTGGCTTTAATCATTGAATTGTTATTAGGCAACTACATTCAGGTTGGATTTATCTTTGCTTTACTCTTGTTTTCAGCAATTGATGGGGCGATTCAAGAGAATCGAGCTGCTCAATCCATTGGGGAGTTAGATTCGAAATTGATTGCTTATACAAGTGTCTTTCGAGATGGCAAATGGCAAAAGATTTCTAGTCGTGAGTTGGTTCCAGATGATTTAATACACTTGTCGGTAGGATCAATAGTTCCCGCAGACTGTAAAATAGTCGCGGGAACTATTTTGGTTAATCAGGCAGTTGTAACCGGTGAAACCAGCGCTATTACGAAAATTGAAGGCGATGGGCTGTATTCTGGGTCGACTGTGATTGAAGGCAGCGCTGATGTTTTAGTTCAGAAGATTGGCAAAGAAAGCAGTCTTGGCAAAACTACTGAATTAGTGAGAACCAATGAAGCTCCTGGTAGATTGGAGAATTTGCTGTTTACGGTGGTTAAATATTTAGCCTATCTAGATATCGTTTTAGCGGTAATCTTAACTATTGCAGCTCTAGTTCGTCAGACTCCGTTTCTAACATTATTGCCATTTTTGGTAATCTTGTTTGTCGCTACGATTCCAATCTCTATGCCATCAAGTTTTGCCGTGGCTAATTCTTTGGAAGCAGGTATCTTATCTAAAAAGGGTATTCTAGTCAGTGGTTTAACTGGAATTCAAGAAGCCGGGTCAATGGATGTCCTATTGATGGATAAAACTGGGACCATCACTAAAAATGAACCTAGATTAGATAATTTGATAAGTTTAAATGGGGTAGCTGAGTCATATTTATTGCAGTATGCTTTAGCAACTGTCAAAACTAGCAGCGTTAATCCCTTAGACCAAGCTATTTTAAAAGCTGCCAAAGACAAAAATATTTCTAAATTAATTGTTAAAGAACAAGTTTCCTTTGATCCAAAATTAAAGGGGGCTAAGGCGGTTCTTAAAAATGGCGATGAAGTCTTTTTGGGTTCACCGGTTAAAGGTGATTTAGATGATAAAGCTTTAAGGCAAATTGAAAAGCAAGCTTCGTTGGGATTACAAGTCTTAGTCTTAGCAGTCAATCAAGAAGTAATCGGATTATTGACATTTAAGGATCAAGTAAAGGATGATATGCCACAAACGATTGCTGCATTAAAAGAGCAAGGCGTAAGAATCCTAATGGTAACTGGCGATACAGCATCTACAGCAAGTGCAATTGCTAAAAATGTTGGTTTGAGTAAACCAATTGGAACCGTTAATGATGCTTTAAATAATCCCTTAGAGTTTGATGGTTTTGCTAATGTTTATCCAAAGGATAAATTCAAAATCGTTAAGTCTTTGCAAAATCAAGGTCATGTCGTCGGGATGACTGGCGATGGTATCAATGATGCTCCAGCATTAAAACAAGCGGATGTCGGAATAGCAATTGATTCAGCTACCGATATTTCTAAAATGGCAGCCAGAATCATTTTAACGGCACCATCTTTAATGGGAATCACGGAATTAGTTGAATCAGGGCATCGAGTATATCAGCGAATGATGACTTGGTTGATTACAAAACTAGCACGAACAGCTCAGTTAGCTTTGTTGCTAACTTGTGGATATCTGTTTACTAATTTCTTCCCAGTCTCATTAAATATCATTGTCTTTATAGTCATTTTTAATGATTGCGTAACTTTAACTCTAGGGACTGATCGAGTCAGGACCAAGAGATTACCAGAAAATTGGAATTTGAAAAATCTAACTAAAATATCGGCTATTTATACGATTGGTTGGTTATTGTTAGGCTTTCTGATTTTATGGTATACATTAAATTACACCGTTTTAAATCATGGTCAGATTAGCGGCTTACTCTTTGCTTACTTGATTTATTCGGCAATGGGGATGATTCTATCCACTAGAACTAGAAATCATTTCTGGAGCATTAAAACTAGCAAAGCAGTTGGGACAGTTATTTTGATTAATTTTATTCTTTCAACTTTGATTAGTATCTTCTTCTTGAAGGTAGGAGCAATCGATATTTTGGTTGTCTTCTTGATTAGTTGTTTGATGTTTTTAATATTAGATTGGCTAAAAGTTTTGTATTATCAAAAATGAAAAAAAGCATCTCTTTGAGGAGTAAACAGTTATTCTGTAAACTCTAAAGGGATGCTTTTTTAGTTGAAATAGGGTACAAAAAAAGACGAGATGTAATCTCGTCTTTTAAATTATCAATTAAATAATTATTTAACTGAAGGTGTACCGAACCACTTGATACGTTCGATTGTTGTATCAGTAATTGCCTTTGTACCAGGTGCAAGCAACTTACGTGGGTCATAACCCTTAGCATCAACATCTTGGTCTTTGCCGGCTTCGATGTATTCGCGTGTTGCTTTAGCGAAAGCAAGTTGTAATTCAGTATTAACGTTAACTTTTGAGATACCCATTGAGATAGCCTTAACGATTTGTTCCTTAGGGATACCTGAACCACCGTGAAGTACAAGTGGTGTTGAGATTTCAGCAGCTAATTCTTGTAGACGATCAAAGCTCAAACCTTTCCAGTTGTCAGGGTAAACACCGTGAATGTTACCAATACCAACAGCAAGGTAGTCAACGCCTGTAGAAGCAAGTGTCTTAGCTTCTTCAACATCAGCTAGTTCACCAAGACCAGTAATACCATCTTCAGTACCACCGATTGAACCAACTTCAGCTTCAACAGACATACCCTTAGCGTGAGCTAATTTAACGATTTCCTTTGTCTTTTCAAGGTTTTCGTCGAATGGTAAGTCGTGGCCATCAAACATAACAGAGTTGTAACCAACTTCGATACATTCCTTAGCAGCTTCGTAGTTACCGTGATCCAAGTGCATTACAACTGGAACTGTAATACCCATTGATTTGATTGTGTCTTGTACAAGGTGTAGACATAGTTCGTAACCACCCATGTACTTAGCAGCACCCATTGATGTTTGAACCAAGATAGGTGTATTTGTTTCTTGAGCAGCAGCTAAAATGCCACGTGTCCATTCCAAGTCGTTGATGTTAAAAGCACCAACAGCATATTTGCCTTTGCGGGCGTCATTGAAAATTTCGTTACCGTTTGTTAAAACCATCGATAATCCTCCAAAAATTTCATTCATTATTTGAATACATTAGTAATTTTAACTCAAAGTTAGTAAAATTAATACTCATTTTTAACAATCAATTTCAGTAAGCGCTTTACTTAAAATGAAAATATGCGTAAAACGCTATCAAATAAAGAATTATCAAAAAAAGAAGTGCTATCCACCAATATTTTCGCCCCTTTGCTTTGATTACAGTGTTGTAAATTGCCAAAACGGCAAAAAAAGCAATCAATGTTGTTAAAATACTTAATATAATTAGTATCGTTAGATTTATCATAATAAACTATTATAACCATACCTTTTCAGAAAATAATAGATATCCTCAAGAGGCTTTATCTACCTATAATATTAATCGCATCTTTGATATACTGTAACTAATTTATTGAGGTGATAATTTTGGATAAAATTAAAGTTATGACAGTTTTTGGTACTAGACCAGAAGCAATCAAAATGGCTCCATTAGTTTTGAAATTAAAACAAAATAGTGACCGTTTTGAGACTGTTACCGTAGTTACGGCCCAACATCGTGAGATGCTTGACTCGGTTCTTGAAATCTTCAAGATCACGCCCGACTATGATTTGAATATTATGAAAGAACGCCAAACTTTGAGTGGCATTACTGGTTTGGTCTTAAAAGAACTCGATAGTATTATCGAAAAAGAAAAGCCTGACATCGTCTTAGTTCATGGCGATACGACGACGACTTTCAGTGCTGCCTTGTCGGCATTCTACCATCAAACAAGTATTGGCCACGTCGAAGCTGGTTTAAGGACTTGGAATAAGTATTCACCATGGCCAGAAGAAATGAACCGTCAAATGACTGACGATTTAACGGATCTTTATTTTGCTCCAACAAACGAGAGTAAAGCTAATTTGTTGAAGGAAAATCACAAGGGCGAAAATATTTTTGTGACTGGGAATACAGCTATTGACGCTTTGAAGAGTACAGTTCACAAGGATTATCACCACGATATCTTGGATGTGATCGATCCGGATAAGAAAATGATTTTGATTACAATGCACCGTCGCGAAAACCAAGGCGAACCAATGAAACAAGTTTTCAATGCTATGAAAAAGGTTGTTGCTAAACACGATGATATTGAGTTAGTTTATCCAGTCCACTTGAATCCGGTCGTTCAACAGACTGCTAAGGATATTCTAGGTGGCATCGATCGAATTCATTTGATTGATCCATTAGATGTTGTTGATTTCCACAACTTAGCATCAAGAAGCTACTTTATCATGACTGATTCTGGTGGCGTTCAAGAAGAAGCTCCTTCACTTGGCAAGCCAGTTCTAGTATTGCGTGATACGACTGAACGTCCTGAGGGCGTTGAAGCTGGTACTTTGAAGTTAGTTGGAACTGATGCAAATGTCGTTGAAAAAGAAATGACTAATTTGATTACTAATAAAGAAGAGTATGACCGCATGGCTAACGCTAAGAATCCTTATGGCGATGGTCAAGCTTCTGATCGTATCCTCGATTCAATCAGCTATTACTTTAAACAAACCAAGAACCGTCCAAATGAATTTAAATAACAAAAAAGCCGCAATGAAAATTAAATTTCATTGCGACTTTTTCTTTTATCTCGTAAAGCTCTAAATCGTTCAATTAAATGACGATTATTATAATTGAAAATCAATTTTGATGAGAAATAATTGAAGAGTCCGACGATAACTTGGTCGATAGCTTTAATAATTAAGTTGTTCCAAGGGAAGATAAAGACAGCAACAATCATGAAAATATCATCAAAGACCAACGAAAAGATGCGTGACACCAAAAAAGCAATTCCTTCTTGAAAAACTTTTTTTAAATCACCCATCTCTGATTTGAAGACGTAACGTTTGGTGACGAAAAATGAAAAGAAATTAGAGATGAACCAAGCGACGGTGTTGGCTATCCAGAGTGTAATGTGTAAATCATTGTGCGATAAGTCAAAAATTACGATATTAATTAGCGATGCTAAAAAGCCAAAGAAACAATATACCCCAAAATTACGATATTTTTTTATAAAGTCCATGTTTAAAGATCCATTTCTCGTGCCTTTTTATAGATTTCATCGGCAAAATTATCGAGATGATCAATATCGTCTTGTTCAGGGTCTAATTCTACTCGAACAGGTTCTGATCCTCTCGTAGCACCAACGTCATCAAAGACTTTTCCAAATTCATCGACGGCACGACAAAAATCTTCGTAAAAGGTATCTCCAGAGCCACAAACTCCATATACTTTTCCAGAAAGATCTAAATCTTTCATGTCGTCATAGAAATCTAGTGCTTCATCGGGGACAATTCCTTGGTCATAAGTGTAACTAGCAACGATGCAGATATCAGAATCTTCGAAGTCTGCTGCATCAGTTTGAGAAACTTCACTCATATCAACGTCGCAACCTAATTTTTCAAACTTCTCGGTCAAGACGTATGCGATATCTTCATCATTTCCAGTAATACTGGCGAATACTATTTTTACTTTTGTCATAATTTATTTGTCGCCTCATTTTTTTATATCTTGAAATATTATAGCAAAAATTAATATGACCAGCTATCTAAATCCAAAACTACTAGAATGTTATAATGAAATTAACTTTTTTTGAAGGGACATGTTTATAAAGTGATTACATTAAAATCAGCAAGAGAAATCGAAGGAATGAGAAAGTCTGGAGAGTTACTTGCTAACACACATATTGGTTTGCGTGATATTATCAAACCAGGAATTTCCTCAATGGAAATTGAAAATTTTGCGAACGACTATATCGAATCCCACGGTGGTCGTCCATCAGAAAAAGGCTTTGAAGGTTACAAATATGCTACTTGCGTCTGCGTCAATGATGAAGTTGCCCATGGAATTCCTCGCAAGAACTTGATTCTAAAGAGCGGCGATGTTTTAAAAGTTGATATGACCGTTAATTTGAATGGCTATGAAAGTGATTCTTGCTGGACTTATGCAGTTGGTGAACTTTCAGATGAAGACAAGAAATTGATGGATGTTACGAAAAAAGCTTTGTACTTAGGAATCGACCAAGCTGTAATCGGCAATCGTTTAGGCGATATCGGTTATGCAATCCAACACTATGTTGAAGACGAGAATCACATGGGAGACGTTCGCGACTTGATTGGTCATGGAATTCAACCCACAATGCACGAAGCTCCAAATGTCCCTCACTACGGTGAACCTGGTCAAGGACTCCGCTTGCGTGAAGGCATGACAATTACGATTGAACCAATGGTCAACTTAGGAACTTGGGAAATTAAGGACAAGTTTGTCAAAGCTGACGGTTGGGAATACTTTGTTTCTGCCGACGGAACTGATTCCGCTCAATACGAACACACAATTGCCATTACCAAAGACGGTCCTAAAATTTTGACTTCACAAGATCCAGAATACGATGCAAAATACTTACTATAAAAATGGTGTAAATCATGGAAGATAATAAACAACAGGTGCCACTATTTAAACAAAATTTATCTAAAAAAAAGAAATTTGTTGAACTAGCTAAATATGTTACCCAAGCAATGAGCGATTCTAATGTCACTATGGCTTCAAAAGCAATCACATATTATATCCTGTTGTCACTCTTTCCAGCAGTCATTGTCGTTGGAAACTTTATTCCATTATTACATTTGGATAAACCAACGGTAATAGAATATATTGGTTTTATTTTACCTGATGACCTACACCACTATTTGTTGCCGACGATTACAAAAGTTTTGTCCAATTCTAATACGGGCGTCTTGTCAGTTGGTATTATTGTCGCTTTATGGGCGATTTCTCGTGGATTGAACATTGTGCAAATGACGATGAATGAAGCCTATGGATTAGATGTTGATAATCTTTTTACCAATCAAACCCTTGTGAACTTTATTATCCGTAGGGGACTAGCTTTTTTTATGACGTTAATGTTATTGTTAATTGGTGTGGCAGCCATCGTAACGTTTACATTTGGGCAGGCCTTTTTGCACTGGCTGATGCCGTTGCTTAACATTGATCCACATTTTGTAGACATCTTTGTGACGTGGAAATGGCCGCTAGCTATTGTTATAATGTTTTTGATCGTTTTTGCTTTATTTTATTTTTTGCCGAATATTCATTTGAAATTGAAACACATAATTACTGGTACGGTCATTACTAGCGTTGGTCTTCTAGTTTTATCGCAATTATTTTCTTATTATTTAAAATATTTTGGATCAGCTTGGAATAACTATGGCACGATTGGAGCAATTATTGTATTTTTATTATGGATGAATATGTCAGTGACAATCTTTTTATTTGGAAATGCCGTAAACGTCGGTTTTGCTGAAGCTTACGAAGGACCATTTTTGAGAAAGAATACTGGCCGATTAACTAGTTATTTGCAGTCGCAAGAAAAAGGAGAGTAATCAATGAAAGTCAGAAAAGCAATTATACCAGCTGCGGGATTAGGAACAAGATTCTTGCCAGCTACTAAGGCCTTGGCAAAGGAAATGTTGCCAATCGTTGATAAGCCAACGATTCAATTTATTGTGGAAGAAGCTAAGGCTTCAGGTATTGAGGATATTTTGATAATCACTGGTAAAAATAAGCGTTCAATCGAAGATCACTTCGATTCTGTACCAGAATTGGAACAAAATCTTGAATCAAAGAATAAAACGGCTCTATTAAAGGTTGTTCAAGATACAACTAATTTAGGAGTTAACTTGTATTACAGCCGTCAAGCACATCCAAATGGGTTAGGCGATGCTGTTGCTCAAGCCAAGTCATTTATCGCTGGTGAACCATTTATCGTTATGCTAGGTGATGATTTGATGAAAGATAAAGTTCCATTGACAAAACAATTGATTAATGACTATGAAAAGACTCATGCTTCAACAATTGCTGTTATGCAAGTACCTGAAAGAGACGTTTCAAAATATGGCGTTATCGATCCTGAAGGCGAAAATGAACCTGGATTGTACAATGTTAAGAAATTTGTTGAAAAGCCTAAGATGGAAGATGCTCCAAGCAATTTAGCTATTATCGGACGTTACTTGTTAACACCAGAGATTTTTGATTTATTGGACACTCAAAAACCTGGTGCTGGTAACGAAATCCAATTAACTGATGCCATCGATCGTATGAATAAGACTCAACGTGTCTTTGCACATGAATTCAAAGGTGAAAGATTCGATGTCGGCAATAAGTTCGGTTACGTTAAGACTAATATTGAATATGGACTAACGCATCCAGAAGTTAAGGATGAATTGAAACCTTATATTCTTGAACTTTCTAAAAAAATTCAAGCAGAAAAAAAGACGACTGGAAATACTAAGTCATCTAAATAATTAACCAAGTAGTAGACAGTCATCACTAACTCTGAATCCGAAGAGTTGTTGGTGGCTGTTTTTATTATCGTAAAAAATCGGCATTTCATATAATTCTTTTTTATTGAGCAATAAGAGAAATTCCCAGTTTTTCAAAGCATGTCTGTTATCAGAAGTTTTCAAGATAATCTCGTCATTTGCGACTTCGAGGTCGACAACAGCCAACTTTTGGTCATTTTTTTCAATAAAAATTCGATTATTTTTCTTGAAATCATTTAACAATAAGATTAAATCAATAGTACGCATAAGAAAATTCTCCGTTTTTTTATTTGTTTTTGTTTGCTAATTAAATTATTATTAAAGCTTAAGGATATTCTACCAAGTTTGAAGGGAAATGAATTATGGATCCAATTGTAATCATAGATGCAAAACGAACAGCTATTGGCAAATTCAGAGGTCAATTTGCTAATTTAACAGCCGTTCAATTAGGAACTAAATTAGTTGCCAAACTTTTAAAAAATAATCACGTTGACCCCAAAATCGTTGATCAATTCATTTTTGGAAATGTTTATCAAAGCGGTTTGGGTCAAAATAGTGCTCGTCAAATTGCTTTAAATGTCGGCGGCCGAGTAGATTCAACAGCCATGACGGTAAATCAAGTTTGCGGTTCAGGTATGAAAGCCATTTATGAAGGCGTCTCAGCTATCACGATGGGCAATGCTGAAATTGTCGTTTCAGGTGGCGTTGAAAGTATGTCAAATGCTCCATTTTATGCTCCAAGAATTGGTAAAATGGAAGCTGAAGAAAAGCTATCCGATACTTTGTTCAATGATGGCTTGAACGATGCTTTCAACCATTTGCCAATGGGAATGACAGCTGAAAACGTTGCTAAGAAGTATCATATCACTCGAGAACAACAGGACCAATTTGCCTTTCAATCGCATCAAAAAGCTTATCGCGCTAAAGAAAAATTAGCTAAAGAAATTATTCCAATTGAAGTGGATGAAACAAGCGTGACGACTGATCAGTCAGTTAGACCAACGACAACTTTGGAACAGATGGGGCAATTACGAACTGTCTTTGAAAAACATGGTACAGTAACAGCAGGTAATTCTTCGCCAATCAATGATGGAGCTGCTGCCGTTATTTTGATGCGTGCAAGTCGTGCTAAGGAATTAGGTTTAACTTATGTTGCTGAAATTACTGGCTATACTGAAGTAGGTATCGACCCAAACTATATGGGCTACGCACCTTATTATGCAATCAAAAAATATTTCGATCGTTACAAAACTGATTTAGATGATTACGATTTATTTGAAGTCAATGAAGCTTTTGCAGCTCAAGCAGTGGCTGTTAGTCGAGATTTAAAGATTCCCGAAGATAAGTTAAATATTTATGGTGGTGCGATTGCTTTAGGACACCCCTTAGGTGCCACAGGAAGTCGAATGATTGCCACTTTGATAAACTCTTTACAACAGGAAGAAAAGCAAACTGGCCTTGCTTCATTATGTATTGGTGGAGGTATGGCTATGGCAATGGGTATTAAATTAGTATGAAAATTTACCAAATGACCGATGAAGAACGAATTAAATTATTATTGGATAGCGGTTATCTGACTGCTGCTCAAGCTAAAGAATTAGAAGAACGTAAAACTATTTCTAAAGATTTAGCCGATAGTTTGAGCGAGAACCAAATTGGCAGTTTTAGTTTGCCATATGGTTTTGCAACGGACTTCTTGATCAATGGGAAAAATTTTTTAGTACCGATGGTCACTGAAGAACCATCAGTTGTGGCGGCAGCTTCAAATGGCGCTAAACGCATTAAGCACAGTGGGGGGTTCAAGACTTTTCCAAGTTCTCGAATTATTTATGGACAAATAGTTTTGGAAAACCTCACTCAAGAAGCTAATGAAAAATTGGAAGCAGCTGATTCTGAAATTTTTGCGTTTGCCCAACAAGCTCATCCAAGTTTACTCAAACGTGGCGGTGGCGTCGTATCGATGCATTTTAACCACTATCAGGATTTTACTGAGGTGGAATTAGGAATTAACACGGTTGATGCGATGGGGGCTAATTTAGTCAATACTATTTTGGAGAAGACAGCTCATAAAATATCAACTTTGATTTCAGGGGATGTTTTATGCAGCATCTTATCTAATAGTGGTCAAGGACAAGTCATTACTGTTGAAGCAAAAGTTAATTTTGAAGATTTGGCAACTAAAAAAATGACTGGTTCTGAGGTGGCTTCAAGAATCGTTAAATTATCCAAGTTTGCCCAACAGTCCGTTAAACGTGCTGTTACGCACAATAAGGGTATCATGAATGGTGTCGATGCGGTTTTGTTAGCAACCGGCAATGATTTTAGAGCTCAAGAAGCAGCAGCCCACAGTTTTGCTTTTGAATCAGGGCAATATCAGCCCTTTAGCCAGTGGCGAATTGAATCGAATCAATTGATAGGAACTTTGAAGATGCCAGTAGAATTAGGCAGCGTCGGCGGAGCTATAAGAGCTTTACCAATGGCACAATTGAGCTTAGCTATTATGAAGATTACTAGCAGTAAAGAACTTCAATGCGTTGTTTCTTCGGTTGGTTTAGCTAATAATCTTTCAGCCTTACGTGCTTTAGTGACAACTGGGATTCAAGCTGGGCACATGAGTTTACAAAGTAAATCTTTGGCAATTTCTGCTGGAGCAATTGGACAAGAAATTGACCAAGTGTCGAAGAAATTGAATCAAACAAAAGATTATTCATTGCAGAATGCACAAAATATTTTATTGGAGTTGAGAAAATAAATTATGGATATAGGTATTGATAAAATAGGTTTTTATGTTCCTAAAGATTATATAGATATTGTTGAATTAGCCGAAGCACGTGACGTCGATCCTAATAAATATACGATTGGAATCGGTCAAGACAAACAGGCGGTCCCTCAACCTTATGAAGATGCTGTTACTTTGGCTACCAGTGCGGCTGATAAAATTTTGACGGATGAAGACAGAGAAAAAATTGGTCTCTTTATTGTCGGAACCGAAAGCAGTGTTGATGAATCTAAATCAACGGCTGCCTTTTTAAGCAATTTGTTGGAATTACCTGAAGACATTCGTTCATACGAAATTAAGCAGGCTTGTTACGGTGCTACTGCTGGATTGCAATCAGCTTATGATTTTATCAACGGCAATCCTGATAAGAAAGCTCTTGTCATTGCAACAGATATTGCTCGCTATGGTATCAATACTCCTGGTGAAGTAACGCAAGGTGCTGGTGCTGTCGCCATGATAATCAGTCAAAATCCTCGGGTTTTGAAATTTGACCACAAGTCAGTTTATATGACAAGAAATGTCGGTGATTTCTGGCGTCCAACCTTCTCCAAGACTGCTTTTGCTCGTGGCAAATTCTCCAATGAAGTCTACGTTGACTTCTTTACGACCCTTTGGAGAAAGTATCGTGCACAATATGATGCAACTGCTGAAGATTTCTCAACAATGTTGTTCCATATTCCTTATACGAAAATGGGAACTAAGGCTTTGAGAACGCTTGAAGGCAATGTTCCCGATGATAAATATGAAGAATTGACAAAACATTATCAAGAGAGTATCAAATTCAGTCGGGCCGTTGGTAATTTGTATACTGGCTCACTATATTTAGGATTATTGTCATACTTAGTCAATGGTGCTCAAGAAAATGAAAAGATATTGATGTTTAGCTACGGTTCAGGTGCTGTTGGGGAATTGTTCAGTGCTGAAATACAACCAGGTTTTGAAAGCGTGATTGATAAAGCTGCCATTGAAGATGAGTTGGCAAATCGTCAAAAAATCAGTATCGAAGATTATGAGAAAATCTACCAAGTCGAATATGAAGATGGTGCAAGCATTGATGCTGAAGAGGTTGACACTAAGTTTTATCTCAGTGGCATTAGAGAAAATGAACGTTTATATAAAGTGAAGAGATAAATATTGTAAACGCTTACTTAAGGTGTTATATTAAAGACGTGGTAAAGATGGAATGTCAAGAACTGTAGCCCTAAAAGATTTTGATTCAGAAAGTTTTATCGTTTCTAGGAGATGGTAGGATTAGTAGAAAGCAAAAGAAAATTAAGATTACAGCTCAACGGCATTTTAGGAGCTAGCGATAATAGTTAACATAAGATCTATAAATATTATTTAGTCGCACAAGATCAATACATGGTTCGCTAGGATCCTTTAGTTGAACAAATAAGAAAAGATTCATACATAGTAAGATATGTTTCAAGTAGTAAGATTCATTTAATTAGATTCATTTGAGTTTAGATTTATTTTAACGTTGATGAAACTGCAGTAAATTTCATCTTACCACTTATATCTAGCTAGGGGCTCTCAATAAGGAGAGTCCTTTTTTAGTGCCAAAAAAGCTTGATATATAGGTATTTGTTTAGAAGAAAAAATTTAAGCAAAATCAGATAGTTTAAAATTGTCAGCGGTTACAAAACGTGCTATATTAAAGATGTGGTAAAGATGAAGTGTCAGGAACTGTAGCCCTAGAAGATTTTGATTCAGAAAGTTTTATCAGACTGTTAGTATCAGACTATGAGTAAGATAGAATCAGTATAAGCAAATGAAAGTTAGAGTCAGTACAGTTCAACGACATTTTTGAAACTAGTGCCAAAAGTTAACATAAGATCGACCTAAAAAGTAGTCGCGCAAACTCATTACGTGTTGCACTAGGATTCATTAGTTGAACAAATATCCGTAACAGGATCGTAAGAATGTTTTTTTAAGTAGTAAGATTCATTTAAAGTTAATGAAACTGCAGTAAATTTCATCTTGCCACTTGTAAAAAAAGGGCCTCCACGTGGTGGAGGTTCTTTTTTTAGTTCTAATAAATAGATTATTAATTTAAGAAACAAAAAAGCTGAATCCCTCACAGATTCAGCCTTTATTTATCTCTATTTGATTTTTAACTTAAAACTTGAACAGTAACGTTTTGACGACCAAATTGAAGTGCTTGCGAGTTAGGCATAGCGACATCTAATTGATTTGGATTGCTGTAAGCAAAAAGTCCAGTATCATTTACAACGCGATCGTAAACATTGCCATTACTATCAGTAATTCTTAAATGTGTTCCCTTAGGGAATTTGGAAAGGTTAGCAGCAACGCCGCTGTAACCCATATTTGAACCTAGAACAACAGGATCATATGCCGTAGCTGACATTGTCAAAGTTTCTTTAACATTATCATCTGACATGTATTTTCCATTGATCCATTGACTCATACCAACGTCATACCATGTATTGCCACTGTTATCAGTCTTACTTGCGTAAACGTGTAATTCCATACCTCCTGAAACTGTGGAACCAGTAAAGGTACCATTTGGAGAGTCATAAAGATTTACACCACCATTAGCTTTTACATACATATTTTTATCTAAAGTTATAGTAGGAGCACTTGTTGAAATATCATTTGAGCTTACCCATTCGTTAGCACCAACTTGATAGTAAGTGGTTGAATCAATTGTGACTGTGCCACTGTAAGCCCAAGCTGATTTGCTAGCTAGGCCACGTCCAAGTTTAGTAATTTGACCGTTGTTTGTTGGTGAACCGTAAAGCAAAGCTACATTTGTGTTTGTAACATAAACAACACCACTAGTAGTTGAACTTGAAACTGTTGCAGCGTCGGCAGTTTGTGCTTGAGCACCAACCCCAATCAATGCAAGTGTTGAAACTGTGAATAGTGACGCTACAAAATTTTTGATCTTCATTATAAGATGATCCCCCGTAAAAAATATATGTTTTGTTTACTAATTTTCTCAACGGAAGTAATCATATAACGTCTAGACCACGAAATGTTGAATATCATCCAACTGTAAATGAGTTATAACTTAACTGTAAAGTTAGTGTAATTTAACTGAAACATTACTTTATCAAATTATTAAAAATAATTTATTGGTATTTCTTAATTCCTTCAAGCATGTCGTCAACATTATTGACCATAAGACCGTTCATTTTGATTAAGCCAATCGTGTAATTATTGATATATGCAAAAGGATTTTCCCCAATTGTCTTTACAGCTTCAAGCTTTTCGGGATTATTAAATCCATGTTGACGTAAGTCGGTATAAACTCCGATAACAGGGATGTCCTTGCCGAAAGCTAATCCTATTTCGGAAGCCACTCCATCATCCATTGTGTCGCCATCAAGAATTGCGACTACTAAATCAGAAGAAAGAAGTTCCTTGTTATCTTCTTGGGCAATTTTGATTGAGTCAGCGTAATTCATTTTGTCGTTGATATCACCATTTTCTTGGGGTAGATAGACGTCGATTGAGCTGTCCATCTTTCTAATCTTATCGACTACGAATTCGTTAAACATCCGGTCTGCTAATGCAAATAAACCATTGGCAAAATAAATTTTCATTTAAAAATCCCTCTTTCTTTTATTTGTTCTATGATATTTTATCATGGTTGTTTGGGGATTTGGGGGTATGGGTTAAGTTAAAAGCGAAACTTCTTTATGATATGAAGAAATTAAAGTTTAAGAATTTAAAATTTAAAAATTAAAACATTAAAACATCAAAACATGAAAAAACCAAACCTCTCATTTTTGATTGGTTTGGTTTTTATGTTTTATTTGCTAAGTATGCTGAAACGAGCTGCGACAGGGCAACCCATTCCGGTTAAGCCTATTTCACAAATCACTCGCAAAGTGCGGCGAGCAATTCGTGAAATTGTCTTAATCCTCGTGGGCTGGGCGCCCTGTCTCCGCTCTCTATTGTACTTGTTGGATCCATCCTTCTGGTGCTTCTACAGTACCGAATTGGATTCCTGTTAATGTATCATACAATTTCTTAGTAACGGGTCCTACTTCTGTTTCACTATAGAATACGTGTAGGTTGCCGTTGTGTTCTAGGCCTCCGATTGGGGAGATTACGGCTGCGGTTCCACAGGCTCCGGCTTCTTTGAAGCGGTCTAGTTGGTCAACGTAGACGTCTCCTTCTTCTGCTCCCATGCCTAGTCGGTTCTTGGCTAGCCAAAGTAGTGAGTACTTAGTGATACTTGGTAGGATTGAAGGTGATTTTGGCGTTACGAAGACGTTGTCTTTAGTAATTCCAAAGAAGTTGGCTGATCCTACTTCTTCAATCTTCTTGTGTTCGATTGGGTCTAGGTAAACACAGTCGGCAAATCCGTTGTCGTGAGCTTTTTCTCCTGGGTAGAGGCTGGCGGCGTAATTTCCACCGACTTTACTTTGACCAGTACCTTTGTGAGCTGCACGGTCATATTGTGATGTCGTGAAGTTGACTGGTGTTAGGCCACCTTTGAAGTAATTGCCAACGGGCATGGCAAAAATCGTAAAGATATATTCTGGTGCGGCGTGGACACCGATTTGTTCACCAGTACCGATAATCAAAGGACGGATATAAAGTGTGGCTCCATTTCCATATGGGGGTACAAAGTCAGCATTTGCTTTAACAACTGATTTTACTGCCTCGACAAATTTATCTTCTGGGAAAACAGGCATCAAGAGTCTTTCACATGAGTCCTTCAAACGTTTAGCATTGCGATCGGGACGGAACAATTGAATGTGGCCGTCCGGTGTACGATAAGCTTTCATACCTTCAAAAGCTGCTTGACCGTAGTGCAAGACTGGGGAAGCCTCGCTGATGTGAAGAGTACTATCTTCTGTTAGTCCAGCGTCTTGCCATTTACCATCTTTCCAATGAGCAAGAAAACGATAAGGTAAGTCCATGTAATTGAAACCAAGATTGTTCCAATCAATTTTTTTTGCATCTGCTTTTGCCATATTTTATATCTCCTTTGTTAAATTAAATTTAATAAATTAAAAGATTATTAAATTTATTAGACTTATCATAATTAATGAACCTCAGAGTGTCAATGGCTAATATTAAAAAAATTTTAAAAGAGGGCCTTTTTTAAGTAAATGTCACGCTAAGTAGATACAATATGGATAAATAATAGGCGAGGGAAAAACATGCGAAATCCTAAAAAGAAACAAAAATTAGTTGCAGTTCTGATTACTTTTTTGGTAGTGGTTGGTGCTTTATATGGTTGCAGTCAAAAAAATCAAACGAGCACTGAGACAAAATTTGTTCAAAACTCGACGCCAACATTATTTTTCCATGGTTATGGCAGCAGTTTTAATGCTGAAACTCACATGACAGAAGCCGCTAAAAAGGCTGGTGTGACGAGAAAAATCATCAGAGTTAACGTTAGTTCCAATGGCTACGTTAAAATTATTGGCTCGATTTCTAATAAAGCAATTAATCCCATTATTGAAGTTAATTTTGATAATAATAAAATGACTAATTATCATACGCAAGGCGAGTGGGTAAAAAATGTTATCAAAGCATTGCAAAAAGAATATAAATTCAAGCAAATAAACTTGGTTGGGCATTCAATGGGGAACATGGCAATCAACTTTTACATTTTGGATAATGCTGGCAAAAAAGATTTTCCAAAGATTAACAAAATCGTTGATATTGCCGGTCATTACAATGGCCTTTTGGGAGTTAACGATAAAGTAAACAGAATGAAACTTTCGGAAAATGGCAAGCCTGATAAAATGACTAAGGCTTATCGAGAACTATTGAAATTACGTAAGATTTATCCAACCAATATTGATGTTTTAAATATTTATGGTGACAAGAACGATGGAACTCATTCTGATGGACGAGTCAGCAATGCCTCAACTAAGTCGTTAAAATATTTAGTCAAAACTAGAGCACATTCGTATCGTGAAGAGAAAATCGTTGGCAAGATGGCTCAACATAGTAAACTCCATGAAAATAAGCAAGTGGATAAACTTTTGATTAATTTCTTGTGGAAAAAATAAAAAATCTCAACCAATTTAGGTCGAGATTTTTTTATACGAATGGATACCAGCCGGCTAAGGCAAATCCCAGTAAAGCGGTGACTAAGCAAAAGATGATTACTGCCCAGATTAGTGAATTGCTGATATTTTTTTGTGATTTGCGCGCAAAGGCAATTTCAGTTAAAGCAATGAAGATGATAGCGATAATAATTTTGACTACCAATAACGTTGGCTTAAAGGCCCAAGCCCTGATAGCTAATCTGATACCAGTGACGATGATGACAATGTAGCCAACACGTGTGATCATTTCATAGATTTTTGTATGCGATTTGGTAAATAATGCTAAAAGAATCATAATCGCCATCACAATCCATGTAATTAAGTGAATCCATAACCAAACCATTAATAATTTCCCCCTCTTGTATGGTTACTATCGTAACATTGAGGGGAAATGTTGAGACAAATTTAAAAAGCAGCGACGATAATCTTAAATCTGATTATCATCGCTGCTTTATTGATTAACTATTTAAATTATCTTTTCTCTTACGATAATCGTCATCACTGACATTTCCCTTAGCATACTCTTGATCAAGCGTTTCTAAGGCTGTGTTCTTATGATGATTTCCTCGATTAACAAAATAAACTACGGCAAGGATTATTAGTAAAATAGCAATGCCATATGTCCACATGCCACCGCCCATTCCACCGAAAAATCCTAATCCGGGGCATCCTGAGTAACCCATCATATTCGCCATCTCCTTTAACTACTTTCTAAAGCATATTATAAAGTGAGATAAATCTCGTATCAATCCAACTGCTCACAGTACTTTTTGAAAAAATTTTATTGATAATTTTATTGATAAATAGTACTTTGCCGAAAAATCAACTTAGTTGCTAAGTCGATTCTTTTAGCGACGTGTCTTGGGTCGGTCAAAAGATTTTGCATTAAGTCAACAGCAGCACTGCCCATTTGAGTAGTCGCAACATCAACGGAACTTAATTCAGGATTGACTAAACTAGCAAGGGAAGTATTATTGAAACTAAAAACTTGAACTCGTTTGGGAACGTCGATTTTATGTTCTTGAAGAGCTTTTAACGCACCGGCTGCCATTGGGTCATTTGAAATAAAAAATGCGTGTGGCAGCTTTTTTTGACGGATTGCGTAAGACATTTGTTCATAGCCAGATTGTTTAGTGAAATCGCCTTTGAAACACAATTCAGAATCAAATAACTGATATTTGTCGAGAGCCTTTTTGAAACTGTTATAGCGAAAATCAGGAATAACTCGTAATTTGTCGGTTGAGAGTTCCTCGCCATAAATCAAACCGATATCTTGAATGTTTTGTTGCACGAAGAAATCGACAACTTGTTTAATACCGTATCGAAAATCGGTCAAAATCGTATCGAAACCATTAGGAAATTGGTCATCATCGATAAAGACTAAATTACGAGAAATTTCTTTTAATTGACCAACTTGTTCTGTACTAAATTTTCCCACTGCAATGATGCCATCGATGTCTTTAGGAATTTTGGACAATTCATTGTGAAAAATCCGCATGACATCAAAGCCATATTTAGGAGCCTGTTGCTCAATACCTTCACGAATCGTCATGTAGTAGAGGTCATCTTCTTCTTTAGACTCGGAATACCACTGAACTAAAGCAATGTGTTTTTGGAAACGGGCATTGGGATGATTGGCCTTTTGGTAATTTAATCCCGTGGCAATTTTCAAAATGTTGGTTCTGGTTTCAGCAGTCACTGATAGGGTCAAATCATTATTGAGCACTCGTGAGACCGTGGCTGGTGAAACATGGGCTCTTTGTGCGATATCACGAAGAGTGGCCATCAGTCTAGACTTCCAATAAACTTATCAAAGGCTTTTTGCCCCTGATCGTTCCATTTGAAGACACCAGCATCCTCAAGCACTCTGGAAAAGACGAGACCAGTTTCTTTGAAAATAATGTCAGAAACATTGTCGTCAGTAAAATCATACTTAGTTTTTAGTTGATCAGCCCAAGTTTTGTGGTAATCAGCCATCTTATTAGGTTGACCCAAAACGTAGCGCTCGACTTCCTTTAATTCATCTTTTAAACGAGCTGGTAAAATTGCTCGACCCATGACTTCAATCAAACCAATATTTTCTTTTTTGATATGTTGAACGTCCTTGTGGGGATGGAAGATTCCATCAGGATACTTGTCAGAAGTTTGATTGTCACGCAATACAATATCTAAGACATAGTCTTCACCCTTACGATAAGCAATTGGCGTTACAGTGTGATGACGAGTTTCATTAGTATAAGCTCTCACATCGACAGATTCATCAGAATAATTCATCCAGTGATTATGAATCAAAGTGGCTGCTCTGACTAATTGTTCAGGATTTTTACTTGTTAGACGAATAGTCGACATTGGCCATTTGACGATACCAGCTTGAACATCCCTAACCGGAACTTCAATTTCTCGGTCGATGCCAGCTTTCATCATTGGAAAGTTGTGACGTCCACCTTGATAGTGGTCGTGACTGAGCATTGAGCCGCCAACAATAGGTAAATCAGCATTGCTGCCCACGAAGTATTGAGGAAAGATTCGCGTAATTTCTAATAAATTAGTGAAAGCATGTTGGTCGATAATCATTGGCTGGTGAATTTTGTTGAGAAAAATTGCATGTTCACTGAAATAAGCATAAGGCGAATATTGGAAGCCCCAAGTTTGACCGCCAAGAGTCAATCTGATGACCCGATGATTAGTTCTAGCAGGGTAGCCTAGACGACCCAAATAGCCTTCATTCTCTAAGCAAAGCTGACATTTAGGATAGCCAGTTTGAGCTTTTTTACCAGCCGCTGCAATTGCCTTAGGATCTTTTTCTGGTTTTGACAAGTTGATGGTGATTTCCAAATTGCCATAATCAGTTTTGACATCATAGGAAATATTTTTTGCGATAGCTTTAGTTTTAATGTAGTCATTATTTTGACTCATCTGATAAAAGTAATTTGTGGCGCTTTCGGGACTTTTTTGATAGAGATTCCAAAACTTTTGATTAACGCGGGCAGGCGTTGGTGTTAGAAAATCCATTAATTGGTCATTGAGGATTTCTTTAGCCGTTTGATTGTCAGCAATTTTTTCATTTTTGATAGCTGTTTGAATCAAAGCTGTTTTTAAATCGTCATTTTCTTGATGATTGTCATCACCGACTAAAGCGCAAACTCGATTGTAAAGATAGATACGGTCGAGTTCTTGGTAATCGTTGTCGCCAGCAATTATTTGATCGACAAATTTATCGACACAAGACATTATTTTTCCACCTCGGAGATTTTTAGTTCGCTAGGACCATCTGAGATCTCAGCAATATAGAAGTCAGCTGCATAGCCGACTTTATCCTTGTAAATTTTACCAACATTTTCCTTGAAGTTGTCAACTTGGTCTTTTTCAACAAAGGCAATAGCACAGCCACCAAAGCCGGCACCGACCATTCTAGCTCCAAGGACACCAGGTTGTTGCCAGGCAGCTTCAACTAAACTATCCAATTCGACGCCTGTTACTTCGTAGTCATAGTGGAGTGAAATATGTGATGCATTGACTAATTTGCCAAACTCAACCAAATTGTTGTCCTGCAAGTATTTAACAGCTTTTAGAGTCCGTTGATTTTCGAAGACAGCATGACGGGCGCGACGAAGCAAAGTAGCTTGATCTTTTTTGCCCATACCGATAGCAAATTCATCCATGATTCCGGAATTTACACCGATATAATTGTTTTCGTTTTGTTGCCCCATTTTGACGATGTCAAGTTGGTCGATGCCAAGATTGAAGACGTCGTTTAAAATATTGCCCATCAATAATTCGATTGAAGCTGATGATGAAAGTCCAGCTCCATCAGGTAGATTTCCATGAATATAAAGATTGAAGCCATGATCAATCTTGTAGCCAGCTTTAACAATTAAATAAATCATTCCTTTTAGATAATTTGCCCAATCATCAGCTTTGTCGTATTCAAGTTTATCAAGTGACACGTTAATGATGCCTTTGTCAGGAATATTTTCAGAGTACATTTGGATAGTTTGGTCAGATCTGTTTCCAAAAGCTGCGTAAGTTCCTAAACTGATGGCACAAGGGAAGACGTTGCCGCCATTATAGTCAGTGTGTTCACCAATCAAATTGATTCTGCCAGGTGAGAAAAATAATTTTTCTGCTGGTTTATTAAATGTATTTTCGTATCCTGTTAAAATTTTACTAGTATCCATAATCATTCTCCCATTTTTACTAAATATTTACTTAACAAAATGATATCGCTTTCTAGCTTTTAAAACAAGGTTTAGAGATTTAAAATTACCTATATGATGTTATCATTATATGCATAGATACATGCAACGGAAAAACGAGGAGAAATCTATGAAAATTGCAGTTGTAACTGATACAGCATCGTACTTAACACCGGAGCAAATCAAAAAGTATAATATAACGGTTTTACCCATTACGGTTATTTTGGGTAATAAGCAATATAAAGAGACTGAAGAATTAACTGATGAAGAATTTTATGATTACTTACGAAATGAATCAGAATTGCCAACGACTTCGCAAGTATCGATGGGTCAAATCCAAGAAGCCTACGATCGTTTAGTTGACGAAGGCTACGATACGATTATCTCAATTCACTTATCACTAGGAATCACTTCATTCATGGATAATTTACGAATGTTCGTTAAAACTTATGATAAAGCCAAGGTTTATCCATTCGATTCCATGGCTGCAAGCGCTGCTGAAGCTGACTTAGTCATGTTAGCCGGTTCTTTAGCTCAAAAAAATGTTGATCCAGAAGAAATCGTTGCTAAATTAAAAGACCTTCGTGATTCGACTGATATTTACTTTGCTGTTAACGACTTGAAGCATTTGAGTCGGACTGGTCGTTTGAGCAATCGTTCAGCGATTATCGGCAGTTTGCTCGATGTCAAACCGCTCTTGACCTTTAAAGATGGTAAAATTTATGCCATTGCTAAAGAAAGAACGATGCACCGAGCTTTTCGGATGATTTCACTCGAAATTCAAAAATACGAAGAAGCACATCCTGATTTCAAGTTGCATATCACAGTCGTGGACTCTAATAATCGTGAAATGCTGGCTAAATGGTCGAGTGATTTCACAGCTGCCTTTCCTGAAGCAAGAGTTTCTACAAGTCACTTAGGACCAGCTATCAGTGTCCACACTGGTGAAAAAACGATGGGTGTCGTCTGGGATAAGGACTTTATGGATGAAAACTAGAATAATGATTTACGTCGATGACGTTGATATGAGCGTGGAATTTTGGACGGATGAGTTTGGCGCCAAAGTGGTTGCTAGACAGACTCTAAACGGCGGATACCAAAATGTAATCGTGGGAATTTCTCAGGAAGTGGAATTATCCATTTTTCCTAAGGATTACATTCGAATCTATTCGCCCGAAGTATCTGAGACTGTTCCTTCATTAGTGTTCGTGTCAGATGATTTCGATAGATTGCATGATGAATTAATCAGTGCTGGAGAAATTACGGAAGTTAATGGTGCTTTGACCTTTAATTTTCAAGATCCTGAAGGCAATTATTTTGTCGTCGTAAAAGCTAAGTAGTATAAATAAGCCAAATCCAAATGGGTTTGACTTTTTGTTTTGTGACAATTTGTCAATTTTATTGAAATAACTTTTTTGAGCCCATACAATCGAAGTAAGTACCAGAAAGGACTGCTTTTAGATGAAAGTTACCCTTCAAGAACAACTGGTAAATCAATTGACTAGTTATGTTCAAGACTTGCCAGCAAATAAAAAATTGTTGTCAGAGCGCCAATTAGCTGATAAATATCAAGTTTCGAGAAATACTATTCGTTTTGCTTTGCTGGAACTAGAAGCAACCGGTATCGTCAGAAGGATTCAGGGCAAAGGAACCTTTGTCAATCGAATCAATCTGGATAGTGATTTAGGTTATAGTTTTAAGTTCAATCAACAGATGCGTCTTTTAGGAAAACAACCATCGACCAAAATTATAAATTTTAAGAAGAGAGAAGCTAATGCTTACTTTGCTAAAAATTTAGCAATGGCTGTTGGCGAAGGGATGTTTTTAGTCGAACGTTTGCGTCTGGCAGACAATCTTCCAATGATGTTAGAACGAAGCTTTTTGCCAGAAAAAATTTTTAAAACTTTGAGCTTGGAAGAACTACGTGACCAATCAATGTACGAAGTCTTCCAAAGAGATTTTAACGAAGAAATCAGTTATGCCGATGAATATTTTTCCGCCAGTGTCATTAGTAATTGCAATAGCGAAATTATGCAGTTGAAATCTGGCACGCCATGTTTGCAACTGGAACGAAAATCTTATGATTTACAAAACAGAATAATTGAATTCACTTTAAGCGTTGCTCGAAGCGATGAATTTTCTTATCATGTGCGGCATGATATTGAAGCTTAAAAAAGTTGCCCAATTTTTGTAGCTGCTGAAATAAGAATTTAAAAATTAAATATATGAAAATAAGGAATAAAACAATATTACAAAAATTGCTTTATTCCTTATTTTTTTGTTATTTTTTGCCAAAAATACAATTTTATACGATATTTGGTTAAATTGATATTAAATTATGACCATTTGGGAGTATAGTATAAACATGTTAACAAGTCAGATTCTCTTGGAGATGAAAATATGACAAGGATAGTCGCATATCAAATTCATAAAATGGATATTCCTTTGAAGAGACCATTTATTACTAGCATTCGGACTTCTAATAATCTTAAGGGAATTCTTTATCAGGTGGAATTGGATAATGGTGCGATTGGATTTGGTGAGTCAGCTGAGAATATTAAATTAACCGGCGAATCACGTGATGAAATGTATCGTTTTGCCAAAGATTTCTTTAATGATACTTTGAACCAGCCAATCGACGACACTTTGCTGTCTTTACAAGGATTTTTAAATCACACGGCAGCTCGATATGGAATGGAAGTAGCGATTCTTGATGCTATGGCTAAAGGCGATGGTCTAGAAATATCAGATGAATTGGGATTAACTCTTTCAAAACGAACTTTGGAAAATGACACGATTGTCAGTGTTTTGAGTTTCGAAAAGACTGTGTCAGAAACAAAGCGGATTTTAAAAAAGGGATACCATCATATTAAATATAAAGTGGTCAATAATCCTGATGAAATTGACCGGATTATACAATTGGCTGATATTATTCCGGATGACGTTTCAATAAGAATTGACCCTAATCAAAGTCTAAATTATTTTCAAACTATGGAAATGATCAATGCTTTAGATGAATCCACTTTAAATGTTGAGTTTATTGAGCAGCCGGTGAAGAGTATCAATTATGAAGATATGAAACGGATCAGTCGACAGACAAAAATTCCAATCATTGCTGATGAATCAGTCTTCAATTTAGAAGATGCTAAACGAATCATCGAGAATCATTATGGTTCAGCAATCAATATCAAATTGATTAAGAGTGGGGGACCCTTGGAAGTAATCGAGTTGGCCACTTTTGCTAAACGTCATGACGTTGATTGTCTGTTTGGTTGTACCATTGAAGCCAATATTTCTATGACGATGTCAGCATATTTGAGTGCGGGCTTGTCAAACGTTAAATATATTGATTTAGATGGTCTTGATTACATTGCTGACTCGCCATTTATTGGTGGTATTAAAGATGATCATGGACAAATTATGATACCGAAGCAAGATAATGGCTTAGGAATTAGTTTGTTGCCAAATGAAGCCTTGAAATATATCTCTGACTTTATCAATAATTATGAAGTATAAAAAAATCTCAAATCACTTTTGTGAAGTGAACCCTCCTAGTTGGAGTAATCCAACGGGAGGGTTTTCTTTGTTTTCAAAAGATATTAAATTGGCTTGTATAACAGATGTTAATAATGGGTTGCCTATTGTACAAGCTATGAAAAAATAT
>NZ_VDFO01000039.1:0-27401 GCF_009600995.1 Companilactobacillus halodurans
TGGTACAACCGTAAAAGAATTCACAGTGCTTTAAGCTATATGACCCCTAAGCAATTCGAAGAAACCAACGGCTTCAGTTTGTTAAATTAAGAATAGAGTTCGTGTCCGAGGATTTGACTTAAGTCCACTATCAGACCTTTCGTTATTTTGTTATTCACCTTCCAGAAGAATCAAGGGTGTCAATATAACTGATAAGACTTCAGTATATATTATCCTTAATTCATTAAGAAACGCTTATATACAAGCAATTGTGTAATTATACACAGAAACCCATTCAATTAAAATGAATGGGTTTATTTAATTTAATAATCGTAAGCGATTCCTTGAAAGAGGGTATTATTAACTTGTAATAAAGGGAACATATAAAAGGGGGTTACATAATGAAATTAACAAATGCTACTTCTAAGAGTTTAATTTTTCTTGATAAAAATTTTACAAAAAAAGAAGAGATTTTTAAATATTTAACCCATGAGATGTTTGAACAGGGAAAAATTGAATCGGAAGAAGATTTTTTGCGAGCTATTCATGAACGAGAAAGGGAATCAGTCACTGGACTCGAAAATGGATTAGCAATTCCACATGGAAAATCGAATACGGTAAAGGAAGCATGTTTTGCTATATTAAGGACCAATGAAGTGGTAAGTGATTACAAGAGCCTTAATCCAACCAATGAAGTAAGATTGATTTTCTTACTTGCAATTCCATCTGCTGAGGCTGGAACAACACATTTGGAAATATTATCTGCTTTATCAACAAAACTTGCAAATTCCAATTATAGAACTGAACTTATGAATGCAAAAAGTGTTGATGAAATATATGCGTTATTAAATCAAGAAGAAAAAGAACAGAGTTCAGGCACGTCAGAATCAGATAAATCGGATAATAAAGAGCTTATTTTAGGAATTACAGCATGTGCTGCCGGAATCGCTCATACATATATGGCAGCTGAAGCGTTAAGAAAAGCAGCTCAAAAGCGTGAAATACGTGTTCATATTGAGAAACAGGGTGCTAAAGGAATTGAGGATCGTATCAGTTCAAAGGATGTTAATGAAGCTAATGTTATTATTTATGCCCACGATGTTGCATTAAAGGATTTAAATAGATTTAAAGGATTACCATCAATTGATATTCCAGTTGCAGATCCGATTAAAAATGCAGATAAAGTATTGGATGAGGCGTTAGAAAAATCAGAGGGGTATATACCTGGTTCTAAAGCAACTGTTGCCGATGATGAAGGTTTCGAAAAGGAAAAATCAATTGGAACCGAAATTAAAGATTCTGTACTAACAGGTATTTCATATATTATTCCAATCATTATTGCCGGTGGAATGATTGGTGCTATTGCTGTGATAATTACGCAATTATTTGGATTACAAGGAATGCTAAAAACAGAAAGTAGTTGGCTATTTCAATTAAAAACACTTGGTGGAAATATGCTCGGTACTTTAATGGTTCCAGTTTTATCAGCATACATGGCTTATTCAATTGGAGATAAACCAGCTCTCGGTCCTGGATTTGCCGGTGGACTTGCTGCCAATATGATTAATAGTGGCTTTCTAGGTGGTATGTTGGGAGGATTACTTGCCGGATTCCTAATTAAATGGATGAAGAAAAATATTAAGAGTGAAGGCGTCTTTTCTGGATTTATAACATTTTGGATATATCCGGTCGTTGGTTCACTAATTATTGGTATTTTGATGCTTTTTGTCGTCGGTAAACCAGTAGCTTGGATAAATACTGCCTTAGTTAACATGTTAAATGGAATGGCAGGTACAAGTGCAATTTTGCTTGGCGCTGTGATTGGTGCAATGGTTTCATTTGATTTAGGGGGCCCAGTAAATAAAGCTGCATACGCTTTTTGTCTGGGCGCCATGGCTAATGGAAATTTTGTTCCATATTGTATTTTTGCTTCTGTAAAAATGGTATCAGCATTTTCAGTTTCTGGCGCATGTTATTTAAGAAAGGATTTATTTAAACCAGAAGAACGTGAAATTGGTAATCAAACATGGATTCTTGGATTAGCAGGTATTACTGAAGGAGCAATTCCATTTGCAATGTCAGATCCAATTAGAGTTATCGGATCCTTTATTGCAGGTTCAATTGTGACTGGTGGTATTGTATCTTACTTCAATATTGGACTTAACGTTCCAGGTGCTGGAATTTTCTCGATGTTATTGTTAAAGGGTGAAATTGGTTCATTTATGGGCGCTGTCATATGGTTAGGAGCAGCATTAATAGGAGCTTTAATTTCGACCGTACTATTAATTGTAACTAGGAAACAAAAATTGGGGAAAAGCTTAACAAGAGTTTAGAAAGGAAATACTTATGAAGGTAACACAAATTATTGTTGTTCCACATATGCACTGGGACAGGGAATGGTACTTCTCAACAGAGGAATCCGAAGTTTTATTGAATAATAATTTACCAGAAATTTTAGATAAATTGGAAAGTGACCCGGATTATCCACCATTCGTTCTGGATGGACAAAGTGTGATTATTGAAGATTTTTTAAAATCGCATCCTCATGATGGGGGAAGATTTAAAAAATTAGCAAAAGAAGGAAGATTCAAGCTAGGCCCATGGTATTCCCAAACTGATGAGATGGCAGTTGGAGCTGAATCTATTACAAGAAACCTTTTATATGGATTATCCGATAGTAATAAATTTGGAACGCCGATGAAGATAGGTTACGTGCCAGACTCATTTGGTCAAAGTTCTCAGATGCCAATGATTTTAAATCAATTTAGTATTGATAAATCAATTTTTTGGAGAGGTCTGTCAGAAAGAAAAGGAACAAATAGTAATCAATTTATTTGGAAATCAAAGGATGGATCGAGAGTCTTTGTAAATCAAATGCCTGGTGGATATGCAACTGGTAAATATTTGCCACTAGATAAAGTAGAATTAAAAAATAGAATGGACCCTTTATTAGAAAAATTTGATAAATTCTCGACGACAGGTCAAGCTATATTGCCTAATGGTCATGATCAAATGCCAATTCAAAAAAATATTAAACAAGTAGTAAGTGAATTAAATGATATTTATCCGGATAGACATTTTATTATGGGAAATTATGAAGATATATTTGATCATATTGAAGATAATAGTGCCGATTTGGACAAAGTTAGCGGCGAATTTTACGATGGGAAATATGAAAGAGTACACAGAAGTATTCAAAGTACACGTATGGATTTGAAAGTCATGAATACTAGAATTGAGAATAAGATTACCAATTTATTGGAACCGTTGGCTTCCATCGCCTATAAATTAGGATTTGAATATTACCGTGGAATGATGGAGGAGATTTGGAAAGAGCTAATGAAAAATCATGCTCATGATAGTATGGGTGCATGTTGTTCAGATAAAGTCCATGAAGAAATTAGAGAGAGATATTTCAAAGCAGAGGAATATACTGATAGATTAATCGATTATTACAAAAGAAAAATCACTGAAGCCAGCACGGTTCAACCTGGGGATGATAAGTTAACTTTATTTAATTTATTGCCCAAAGATGAAAATAGATTAGTTACTGCCGAGGTAATAACAAAGAACAAGGGATTTAAGCTAATAGATGCTGATGGTAAAACAGTTCCATTCGACCTAATTAATAAAGAAATTGTTGATCCAGGATTGATTGATCGCCAACTTGTTGCACATTCGCAATATAATCCTTTTCATAAGTATACTATTCAGTTTAATAGACACTTTACCGGGGTTAGTTATGAAGTTTTAGCGATTAACTTTGATAATACTGTGTTAAGTTTGGAATCTCAAAACAATTTAAATAAAGTGATTGAAACTGATAGTTATAAAATGTCATTCAATACTGACGGAACAATCGATTTGACTAATAAGATAAATGGAAAAGTTTATAAGAAGGTATTGAATATGGAATTACAAGGTGATGATGGCGATGAATATGATTTTTCACCGTTACCAAATCCAATTAAGTTGTATTCGAAAGATATGGTTAACAATGCAACAATTAATCTAGACAGAAATAAATATATGATAAAAGCTTCAATTTTATATGAATTGACGGTGCCTAACGGGTTGAATCAATGGATTACGTGTGACAGTTGGAGTGGAAATATTCAAATTCATTTAGATTTAGACATTCCCATTTCTGGCAAAACTATCGGTTTAAAAGTAACAGTGAACAATCAAGCAAATAATGTTCGATTACGTTTATTAGTGCCTACAGAAATAATTAGTCAAAATTCGACTAGTGATGTTCAATTTGGATTAATTGATAGACCTAATTACGATCCAGCTATGGAACAATGGAAAAAAGAAGAATGGAAAGAACGTCCAGACTCAATTTATCCATTTTTATCACATGTAGAAGTAACGGATGATAAATCATCAGTGGCTGTGATTACAAATAGTTCACGAGAGTATCAAATTGTAAACAGTAAGACAATTGCTATAACGTTGATTCGTGGAGTTGGAGTTCTAGGAAAAGCAAATTTAGTAAGAAGGCCTGGACGACCATCTGGAATAAATGCTCCTACACCTGATTCACAATGTATTGGTAGTCTTTCGTTAAACTTTGGATTGATTTTTTCAGATAATCCATCAAAAGAAACCCATTATGGACAAATTGCTAAGGAGTTTTTAACACCAGTAGTTTCGTATAATCAATTACCAAATGTAGCAATGCATATGAATAAATCTGTAATCAAGGTACCAAGGTTGTTTACCCTATTTCAAGAGAACACTAATTTAGTATTAAGTGACATCAAAATATCTGAGGATGGTAAGAAAGTTCTCGTAAGATTTTACAATGATTCTGAGACAAAATTACCAGTATTATCTGGCAATCAATATACATTAAATGAGCAAAAGGTATCTGATATTCGGAGTACTATCAATCCGAATAGTGTTGGAACATTTGAAATTTAATCATGATTTTCACCAAATAAATTTTTGTGTTTGTATCTAAGCTTTATTAATATAGGATATTGATTTTGTATAATCATAAATTAATTACTATTATGCCGATATCAATGATATAGTTGGATGCTTTTTCACGATATGATTAGTAACGCCTTTAGATTTGTGCCTTTTAATGTTTGGTCACACTTTATAATTTGTGATATTTTAAAGAACTTCTTTAAGAAAATATAAGATTATAATTATCCTAAAATAAAGGAATGTATCAACTGGAAAAATTCAATTGATATAGTCCTTTATTTTTCTATTACACAATTACATTTGATGAAGAGCCGAGTTTTCAGGTTTCACAAGCCCTTTTTTGGTTGAGTGGCAAAATATCATCATTTAGCTAAAAGCTGTATAATGAAAATTGTAATCGTTCACAAGGAGGCAGCAATGAAAAAAATTATTAATAATGTTGAGGACATTGTACCTGAAATGATTTCAGGACTTGTTAAGACCAATTCGGATTTAGTAAGACAGATTGAAGGAACAACCGCTGTTGTTAGAAATGACGAAAAATTTAAGAACAATCAGCAAGTTGGCGTCGTTTCCGGTGGCGGCAGCGGTCATGAACCATTGCATGCTGGCTATGTTGGCGACGGGATGCTGAGTGCCGCTGTGGCCGGAGAAGTCTTTACTTCACCAACGCCTGACCAAATTTATGAAGCTATCAAAGCTGTTGATCAAGGCCAAGGCGTCTTGTTAATTGTTAAAAATTATTCTGGCGATGTTATGAATTTTGATATGGCTAAGGAAATGGCTGAAGCCGATGATATTAAAATTAAGACAATCGTTGTTGACGATGATATTTCTGTAAAAAATAGTGAATTTACCCAGGGCAAACGTGGCGTTGCCGGGACTGCTCTAGTTGAAAAAATTGTCGGAGGAGCAGCTAGATCTGGCATGTCCTTAGACGATTTGGCCAAATTAGGACAATCCGTTATCGATAATACTAAAACGATTGGAATTGCCTTACACGCAGCCACAGTCCCCGCTGTTGGTCATCCTGGATTTGAACTTGAAAAAGATCAAATCGAATACGGTATTGGTATTCATAATGAACGTGGTTATGCAGTTGAAAAAATCCAACCATCGAAAAAATTGGCTCATGAATTAATTGAGAAAATTCTTGAAGAATTTAAAGATCAAACAGGTCAGTTTGCCATTTTAGTAAACGGCATGGGCGGAACACCTTTAATGGAACAATATATTTTTGCTAATGATGTTTTAAAAGAATTAGATGATAAGAAAATCGATGTAGAGTTCAGCAAAGTTGGTAATCTTGTTACTTCACTAGATATGCAAGGACTTTCATTGACTATCATGAAAGCAAATGATGAATTTATTAAATACTTAAAAGAACCAGTTACTACAATTGCTTGGTAGAGAGGAAAATTTTATGAAAATAGAATTAGCTGACGCAAAAAAATGGATTGAAAGTTTTGTAAAAAAATTAGAAGATGAAAAATCAACGCTAAATGAACTTGACACAGCTATTGGTGATGGCGACCACGGAACTAACATGGACCGCGGGGCTAAAGCTGTGACTGACTCCTTTGATAAAAAGGAACCAGGCAACTTAGCTGACCTTTACAAAGCAACAGCCTTTGCCATGATTCAAAAGGTTGGTGGAGCTTCTGGTCCTTTGTATGGAACAGCCTTTTTGGATATGTCTAAGGCGGTTAAAGAAGACAATCTTGAATTAGCAGATTTGATTCAAACCGGAACTGATGGCATTAAACGTCGCGGTGAATCTGACACTGGCATGAAGACGATGATTGATGTTTGGCAACCAATCAGTGAAGCTTTAAAAAATGACAAGTTCAATCAACAAGTGATTGACGATGCTTTAAATAGCACCAAAGATATGGTCGCAACTAAGGGCCGTGCTAGTTATTTGGAGGAAAAATCAAAAGGTCACTTAGATCCAGGTGCTCAATCAAGTGCTTATTTATTTGAATCATTACTCGAAGTAATCGGAGGCTAATTATGAAATACGGAATTTTAATTGTTTCACACTCACCAAAAATTGCTGCTGGGGTAAAAGATTTGATATCTCAAGCTGCTCCGGATTTATCAATTACCACTGCTGGAGGAACAGATGAAGACAAAATTGGTTCTTCATTGGAAAAAATTCAACAAGCAGTTGATGACAATACTGGCGACGAAATCTTAGCTTTTTATGATTTAGGAAGCTCAAAGATGAATCTTGAAATGTTGTTGGAAATGACAGATAAGAAGATTCATAAATATGATGTTGCTTTAGTTGAGGGAGCCTATACGGCAGCCACTTTGGCTGAAGTCGAAACACCTTTAAAAGATATTGAAAGCAATTTGAAACCTTTAAAGATTAAGTAGTTGATATAGATAGCTTCTTCTTTATGATTTTTCGCTCTCACTTGATTAATAAAAAATAATTATATTAAAATATTTTAATCAACGATATGATTATGAGTAATATTTTAAAAAGGGAGTCGTCGATGGATATTTGGGAGAAACTATATAATGTAGCAAAGCCCTTGTATAAACCAGCAGAATTAAATGAATTTATCTATGCCAATAATGTTGTTTGTGCCTTAGAATCTAAATCAGGCAAAATTATACGGGATATTGTATTGAGATGGCCTGTGGCACAATCAATCTTTGTGCTGAAAGAGTGGCATTGTTGAATATGCTGCAAGACAGTGGCGAACGAGAAGTAAAAAGGATTATTGCTTTTCGTGAAAATCCACCATCTGGTTTGGATGGCTTACCTTGTGGTACTTGTCGAGAGACTTTAATGCAGTTTTCCGAAAAGAATCAAGAGACAGAGATAATGTTTAATTACGAAAATCGGAAAATTGTTAAGCTAGGCGAGTTGTTACCAGATTGGTGGGGAACTATTAAAACTAAATAAATTTATTTTTAAATAATTTATAGGTTGTTGTTAAAAAGCAAACAAAAACATCTCTTATCTTCCTTATAAAGGAGGTAAGGGATGTTTTTGTGTCTTATTAATGATTACTTCCAACGACTTTTACTTTAACTCTAGTAGTATCACCAGGAGCATAGGATAGTGGGGTTTCTTCAACTGAAACTGTTTCAATCGTGCTACCTACAGCACCTGCATTGACGGCTTGTTCGTTGGCTTGATTTTCGGCATCTTTAATAGCATCTTTACGTTTTATCTCAACATATTGATATACCTTCTCATATTCACCACCAATTTGAGCAATAGTCGCTCCAATAGCGTTAGCAACACCACCAAATTCATCTGTATAAATTTTTGAGACACCTTTAAGTTTATTAGGAGCAATAATTGCTCCACCACCGACAAGAATAACAGGAACATCTGTAGAACTTGTTTTCATTCGATCAATGCCATCTTCAATAATTTCAGTGATTTTATCCATGGCCTTTTTAGCTGTTTTATCATTAATAGATTCTACAAGTTCAGGATTACCAAGATTTGACATACCAAGTTTTACAGCAATATCGGTAGTCGTTAACGTGTTGCCCCCGAAAACTTTAGCTTCCTGAGTAATTTTATAACCAACACTATCAGGCCCCACAGTTACTGAACCATCAGGTTGTTCTCTGATAATACTTCCACCACCTAAACCGACGGATAAAATGTCGGGCATCCGAAAGTTAGTTTGGATGCCTCCGACTGTAACAGATTTTGACGATTCACGAGGGAATCCGTTTACCAAGACTCCAATGTCTGAGGTAGTTCCTCCAATATCCAACACTAAGGCGTCTTTTTGATTTGAAAGATAAGCGGCACCACGAATACTATTTGTTGGACCACTACCAATAGTTAGGATGGGATGACTTTTTGCATATTCCATGGACATTAAAGTTCCATCATTTTGACAAAGATATTGCTTGGCATTAGTGATGCCCTCTTGTTTCAGAGCATTATGGAAACCATCTGTAACTAGCTTGATAACTTTAAATAGAGCAGTATTTAAAATGGTTGCATTTTCACGACCGATTAAACCAATTGATCCAATAGTTGACGAACATGAAACGGGGATGGCGTCTCCCAAAATATCATGAGCCAGCTTTTCAACTTTTTGTTCTTGATCATTATTAATTGATGAAAAGACACCGACAACAGCAATACCATCTACTTTGTTTTTCCAACTATTTAATACATCTTTTACTTCTGCTTCATCGAAGGGGACTATTTCATCTCCATTGAATTCGTATCCACCATGGACAAGAGAATATGTATTAGAAAGAATCTTAGTAATATCTTTAGGCCATTCAGTGTATGGAAGAATAGAAGCTGTAGCCGGATATCCAATACGAATAATGCCAACTTTTCCTAAACTGTGACGTTCAACAATAGCATTAGTTGCTTGAGTGGTACCCAACATTGCTTCATTGATGTTTTTCACATCAATGTTTGATTGCTTGATCACTTTATGAATTGAATTATTGATTCCACTTTCAATATCTTCAGTTGTATGTGTCTTAATACTTGAAATAACTTTTAAATCTTGATTTAAAATAACTGCATCTGTATTAGTGCCACCAACATCGATTCCTAACTTATACATCTTATTCGCCTCTGTTTTCAACAAAATTTTTATATCTCTTTTCGATAGGTACGTAATCAACGTCGTACTTGAAATAACGTGGGCCAACTGATTTGATTCCAGCGGGAGTTCGCCACTGTTTATTTGCGGGAAGTCCAAGAACGTGAACTCTCTTTCCATAACGTATTTCCTCGTTAGTTACGGGCTGAAGAGTGTCAATATCTACCATTGTTATAAGATCAGGGGCTGTTGCTAAAATCTGATTATTTACTTTAAAAATAATATTCTCATTTTGAAACGAGATAGTTCCGGTTGAATCTTGATCAGAGTTTAATCCTTGAATAGTTGTTTCCCCAAAATTAAATCCACCTTTCGTGGTATGTTCGATATCCACGATTTTGCCGGTAAATAAACGGAATCCATTGGTGATTTCAAGTAACTTATTTAGAGCCTCAGCAACTGAGTTGAATTCATTAGCTTTTTCAATTAATTGGCCGATTTTTTGACTTTTTGTAACGATTCCTAAAACTCCAGCCTCTCTTAATTCTTTACCTGTGAGCCCATCACTTGCCATTGTGGCAGTTGCTCCCATTTCAACAGTGATATTTCTAGCAATTCTTTCTGCCCAAACAGGGCTAACTGTATTAATCAAACCAGTATTACCACGTTCATCTGTTAAAACCATGGGTGTTACAGGATGTCCCGCTAAAACAAAAGTCGACATTTGTAATTCCGGAAATGCTCTTCCCATACCGTCAGCATCTACTATGGGCATGTTCATATCACTTGCTGCGATTATTGGCATCATTGAATTGATACCACCAGCTTCAATTGGGAAAGTTCCAGAAATTTTTTTTCCATAATAGTTTTTCATCATTTCAAAAGATCGACGAAATTCACTGCCATTGGGAAATTTTTCCATGGAAACAGCAGGAGCTCCGATTGAAGATGCTGAAACAAAGAAATCATTATCATCTGTTTCTAGTGGAGACAATAAGGTAACTGGACCATTTTTCTTAATCATTGAAAGTGCCATTAATTTTCCGATGTAAGGATTACCACCACCACCAGCGCCCAATAAAGCTGCACCAGTAGCAATTTGGTTAATATCTTTTTCATAAAGTTTTCTACTCATTTTTTCCTATCGTCTCTTTTCGTTAAAAATTATGATTCTGTGACTGCTAAATTCTTTTTTCCAAACAATTTCATGCCAACGTAATAAATTAATCCAGAAGCAATAATTACGGTAATGGATTGAATTCCCCAATTAACAAAATAACCAACAAGTGATCCTCCTATCCAAGCCACGATAGTGACAATTGGAAATTTTTCGGTATCTTCTGGTAAAGAATTTTTTTCATGGCTTTCTTTAAGAGATTTTCTGTCTCTTTTTAAAATCCAATAATCAACAAACATAATTGATGCAACTGGAGGGAAAATAACTCCTAAAACAGTTAGAAATGATGAAAATTTATCTATCAAACCTATAACTGAAAGAAATGTTCCAACGCAACCAGCAACGATGGTTACCCAAGCTCTATTTAAACTAATGTGAAAGACTTGTTTGAAAAAATTAACAATGTTAAGACTTGCTGAATAAAGATTCAAATCATTAACTTTAACGGATGATAAAACAATTAATGCAATTCCAAATAAACCAGTAAGTTGGTAAATAATTGGCATGATTTTACTTGTGCCAACAGCATGTGCCATCAGAACTCCGATTACGTTGACGCCAAGTTCTCCAACTAAAGTGCCAATTACACAAATCCAAAATACATCTTTACTATTTCTTGAACGACGAGTGAGATCAGGCATGATAATGGCTCCAACGATAAAATTACCAGTCACCATCGTAATTGCTGAACTTAAAGTCATTGCTGCACCTGGTGCAGCCATCGTGATTAATCCTGAAATAGTATGTCCTTTCAACATGTTATAAACTGCAACGCCAATGACCACTATAAAGGCAGGTACAGAAATATTAGTTGTCCAACTTAATCCTTTGAATCCGAAAATAACTGATAACGTGACAGCTAAACCAGTTATTGTTGAAACGACACCAAAATTAGCATTGTTGCCGATAATTGAAACAATCCCTTGAGCAAAAACTGAATTTTGAATACCGAACCATCCAATTAAACTAATGGCAAAAGTTAAACTAACAACAGCTGATCCTATCGTTCCAAAACCTGACCATTTAGAGAGCAAACTAGTCGCCAGTCCTTCTTTTTGTCCAGCTAAACCTAATCCATATGCAATAAACTGTAAAATAACACTCCCAATAATGGTGGATAAAACGGCATCTCGAAATGTCATTCCGTAGCCCAATTCAGCTCCCAGCATAAATTGGCTTAAACAAACAAAACCACCAATTTGTACCATAAGAATTTTCCACATAGGTTCACGTTCAGAATCAGGAACACGTTGAGTTGAGTAGTCGTCAAAGGTTCCTTCACTAGATGTTTGTGTTGCGGGTGTATCTTCTTTATCTAAGTCCATAAAAATCCTCCTTTAAATATTGGTAATGTGATTTTGATCAACTTATAAAGCAAATTAGAAACCCATTAGAAATATTAGATTTATATTAGAGAACGTTAGCAGAATGTTTGTGAAAAATCAATAAGTCTTTTGAAAATTTGCTAAAAAAGGAATTTTATTTCGTAAAAGCTGAATAATAAATACTTATAAAATAAAAATGTTAGGTAAAAAGAAACGGTTTTTGAATTATTGAAACAAATTTGCAGTTGAAATTAAGCAAAATATCATAATACGGTTAAAAATAATCAAAAATTTGTTTATTTCAGTAAACGGTCTTTAAAACGATTTTTAAATTAAAATAAATTTAATTAATTAATAAATAAAGTTGACATGATTATAAAAGGTGATAATCTAAACCTCAAAATATAAAAAAATTAAAGGATGAAATCGAATGAAAAGTATTACAAGGATATTAACTTTGAAAAATGGATACCACCTTTGGTCACATACTTTTAATTTAGGAGCTAAAGATAAACTATTGTGTGTTCATGGTGGACCTGGAGATACTCACGAAGTTTTTGAACGTTTTGGTCAGGAATTGGAAACCCTTGATATTGAGGTAACAATGTACGATCAACTAGGTTCTTGGTATTCAGATACACCAGACTGGGATAATACAGAAATTTTTAAGAAATATATGAGTGAAGATTATTATTTGAGTGAACTAGAAGAGGTTCGTCAAATCTTGGGATACGATGATTTTTATTTGGCTGGTCATTCTTGGGGTGGAATGCTATCAATGATGTATGCCAATAAATTTCAAATCCATTTAAAAGGATTAATTATTATTGGCATGATTGATAATATTCCTGATTATGTGGATAATATGAAAAAAATTCGTTTACAGGAATTTTCATCGGCAGAAAATGCTTATATGGAGGATATAGAAGCTCGTGGCGAGTGGAAAGATGCTCAATATCAAAAATATATAACTCATTTGTATCATGAATATATCAATAGGCGTCAACCAGAAAAAAAATCACATTTGATCGATATTCAAGACAAACAAGTTTATAACAATTTCCAAGGTGACAATGAATTTGTTGTTGTGGGAGATTTAGGGGATTGGGATTTTTCAAAGGAAGTTAGAACATTTAAAATTCCAACGTTGTTATCATTTGGTGATCATGAAACCATACCGTTAGATACAGCTAAAAAAATGAATAAAGAAATTCCTGATTCAAGGTTAGTTGTAACACCTGATTCTGGTCATAATCAGATGATAGATAATCCAGGGGTATTTTTCTCAAATTTGAGAAACTATTTCTTAGATATGCGAGCAGGTAAAAGTATGAATTAATTAATAGTGAGAAGATGAGAAAGTTATGGCGAAAAGTAATGATATTTCACAATTTGGTTATAAACAAGAATTGGAACGAACTTTGACCTTAAAAGACTTAGTTGTTTATGGGTTGATTTTTATGGTTCCGATAGCACCAATGGGTATATATGGTTCAGTAATTTCAGAGTCAAAGGGAATGATTGCCTTAACATATTTGATTGGAATTATTGCAATGTTTTTTACAGCTCTCAGCTATGGTCAAATGGCTCAAGCTTTTCCAATAGCTGGTTCGGTCTATGCATATGCTCAGCGAGGAATCAATAAAACTATTGGATTCCTAGCTGGATGGATGATTATTCTAGATTATATTTTTGTTCCATCTTTGCTTTATGTTATTTCTGCAAATTCAATTAAATCTCTCCTACCTAACATCCCAACTTGGATATGGTTGATCCTTTTTATAATTATTAATACTGTAATTAACGTTGTTGGAATTAAGTTTACGTCAATTGCTAACATGGTATTTTTGATAGGTGAATTAATAGTTTTAGCCTTATTTATTGTACTGGCCGTTTATGGGATAACCCATGGAGTGGGTAATGGATTTACAATTAAACCGTTTTATGAAAAAGCTAATTTCAATATCAATTTTGTTATGACAGCAACCTCAGTAGCTGTCTTGAGTTTCTTGGGTTTTGATGGTATCAGTACTTTAGCTGAAGAAACCAAAGGCGGTAATAAAACAGTTGGAAAAGGCATCATGTGGGCATTAATTTTAGTTGGAGTTTTATTTATTGTTCAAACTTATTTAGCAGCTTTGATTGTCCCAGATTGGCATTCTTTCAGTGATTTAGACACAGCTTTTTACGTTGTTGCTGAAAAAGTAGGTGGCAGACCGCTGATGTATATTACAACTATCGCGACAATATTATCTTGGGGATTTGCTAATGCACTTGCAGCGCAAGCAGCCATTTCTCGTATCCTCTTTGGTATGGCAAGAGATAAAAATTTGCCAACGGTTTTAGCTAAAGTTCATCCTAAATTTAAAACTCCATTTGTCAGTACATTATTAGTTTCTTTTGTATCTTTAGTTGTTGGGATATTATTTATGGATCGAAGTAATATTCTTTCTGAAATTGTAAATTGTGGTGCCTTAACAGCTTTCTTGGTAATTCACCTGTCAGTAATTAATTACTATCTTATAAAAAGGGGTTCACATGACTATTTGAGACATTTAATAGTACCGGTCATTGGATTTGTAATAATTTTATTTGTAATGATAGGTCTAGATCCATTAGCAAAAAAAGTTGGAATAACTTGGTTAGTTATTGGAATCATTTATTATTCAGTTTTGAGAATGAGTCGACGTAATGTTGACATTGATATGTAAAAGTCAAAAAAAGCTCCCTTGATTGGATTAATCCAACCAAGGGAGCTTTTTTGGCAAATATATCAAATTTATTTAACCATTATATTTGGATAATTTAAATTCAACTTTATCTTTGTTATGTAATTTCTTTTTGTCAGCAGAAACATTAACTTTTTTCTTGTTGACGGTATAAGTCCAGTAAATTTTCTTCTTGTTGTTTTGCTTGTGGCCATCGATTTTTGTGATGAAGCCCTTTTTGTCAGTTACTTTCCAAGCTTTTTTCAAACCCTTAGTAACAGTGGCATTTTTCTTTAATTTGACAGTCTTTTTAGCAATCTGCTTTTTGTTTTTCTTCAAAGTATAAGTCACTTTGATATTGTTAGTAGATTTAGCTTGAACTGTTGTTGCTGTAGCAGGTGCAAAGACACCTAGAAGCATTAGTAACGACGCTAAGAATGCAGCAAATTTTTTCATTGATTTCTCCTCCTCCAATTTGTACAACGACTTTAATTATAGCAAATAAAAAAGTCTTTGAAGCAAATAGATTTTTTTTCATAATAAGTTAAAATAGGAATATTGACGTAAGGAGAAGACGATGAATAAATTAATTGAATATTTCAAAAATAATATTAGTAGTCTGATAATGTTTGTTTATTTGATAAACATTATATTAATAGCCTTACTCTACAATAATCCCATAATTTCTTTAGTAATATTGTTAGCATTAGTAGGGATGTCATGGTTAACTCGTCGGGGAAAATTTTTAGCCTATTTTAAATTTTCAATTAGTATTTTTATTATTACGATGGCTTTTAACTTGATTATCAACCAACGCGGACAAGATGTTTTATTGCGCCTGCCTTTTATCGTCATCTCGACGGCTTCGTTAGTCAACGCAATTACTTTAGGATTGTCGTTTGTCAATTTGTTGTGGACTTTTTATTTATACGATGCTTTTGTCAAAACTAAAGTAATCTTCGAGATTCTATCGTACTTTTTTAAAAGTATTGCTATTATTTTTATGTTGACGATTAAGTTTATTCCAAGAATCGTTGGTATTTTTAAAGAGTCAAAGAACTTACGGCGCTTTCGCAGCAACCAAATAAATCAGAAATTGAACCTTTTAAATAAAATAAGGCAGACGATCGATTTGAACGAAACGGTCCTCGATAAGGCAATGGCAAGTTTTATGGGAGTTTCAGATACCTTAGTTTTAAAAGGGTATGAAAAGAGATCCAAAAAAGTTGGTCATTTTATTTTTAACGCCAATGACTGGAGTATTTTATTAATTATTATTTTTTCATTGATATTTAATATCAGCATGTCAGCACTTGATAAAGGAAAAATTGATTTTGGCTCCGGAAATTTGCAAGTTAGTTTTGGAAAAAATGATTGGTGGATAATAATTGTTAACATTATTATAATTTTATTGCCATTATTGACAGGGGGTGTGCATTACTTATGGTGGAAATTTTACGGTGCCAAAACTACAGTTTCCAATACAACAACAGCCAAAAATTATCGTTAAATAAGCTTAATTTCTCAGTCGATCAAGGTGATTTCGTTATTTTGATTGGTGACACCGGTAGCGGCAAGAGCACGCTCTTGAAACAATTTCTTCCAGAATTGCTTACGGGAAAAGTTTTATCCGGTCAAATCAATAGTCAGTATTCACGCGATGCAAATCACTTTGCTTATGTCTCACAATTTGTTGATAATCAAATTGTTATGGAAACGCCGAAAGATGAACTGGAATTCGTCTTAGATAATCAAGGCTGCAACGATAATGAAATATCGATGCGAATTGCTGAAATTGCTAGTTATTTAGGAATCGTCGATTTGTTGGAACAAGAAGTTTCCCACTTGTCTGGTGGACAAAAACAATTAGTTAATTTGGCTAGTGCGCTCGTTTTGAAACCCCAAGTATTATTATTGGATGAGCCGACAGCACAACTTGATCCGGTGGCTTCAGAAAAATTATTGCAGATTATCCACAAACTGAATCAAGATTTCAATTTAACAGTATTATTAGTTGAACATGAGATTGAAAAAGAAGTCAGCTTTGCTAACCGTTTAATGATTTTAGAAAAAGGCAAATTGATTTTAGATGAACCCATCAAACAAGGTCTGTCAAAGATTTTCCAAGCAAAACATTATCGAAATTATTTGACCCAGATTGACCGCCTGGCTTTAGAATTAAATTTTAAATCAGTCGATTTGCCCTTAAGCAATCAACAATTAACAAAACTGATTTCAAAAAAAACGTCGAATTTGCAATACGTAAAACCAGAAAATAAGTCAAAAACTAATAGTATATTTAGCGTGAAGAATTTGAGCTTTCGTTTTGATTTTAATGGTCGAAAAATTTTGAATCGAATCAATTTTCAACTAGAAGAAGGCGGTTCTTATTGTATTGTGGGTCCAAATGGTGTTGGAAAGACGACCTTGTTAAAAGTTTTAACGCAACAATTAAAGCCACAGACAGGTAAAATCAAATTCTTAAATAAAAAAATAACAAATGATTTTTATCGACAAGTTTTTGTTTTGCCACAAAATCCAGCTAATTTATTTATCAAAGCAACAGTTAAAGCTGAATTGGAATTTCAATTGAAGGAAAATCATAGTCAAAAAAACTTATCAGAAGTTTTATCGGAATTTTCTTTAGAAGGTTTGGAAGAATACAGCCCTTATGACCTTAGTGGAGGTCAACAGGAATTTTTAGCTTTGGCGCTGGGATTTATCAAGAATCCGAAGATATTGTTCTTAGATGAACCAACTAAGGGATTAGATCCTAATAAAAGAATCTTGTTGAGCAAATTATTAAAGGATTTTCAATCAGAAAAAAAGACTGTTTTAATTAATAGTCATGATTTATTATTTGCGGCTGATTATGCTGATTATGTTGCAATGATGTTTAATGGCAATTTGAGTCAGTTCCAAACGCCAAGTGATTTTTTTGCTGATAAATTTTTCTATACGACAGAAATAAATAAAGCTCTGCGAGATATTTTTCCCCAGGCTTTAATTTGGAAGGATATTAAAAAAATTGAATCATAAATCGATTGCACTAATTTTATCGTCACTAGTTTTACTTATTTTAATGATGAGTTTTTCAACTAAAAATTATTTATTATTTTCTTTTGCTATTTTATTGATAACTTTAGGAGTATATTTTTGGAAATTCGAAAAATCGCGACACACTTCTCGAGAGGTCGTCTTTATTGCAATTATTTGTGCCTTAGCAGTTGTCGGAAGGATTATCTTTGCCGCAATCCCCTCTGTCAAACCGGAACTTTTTATCTTGATAATGGGAGCCATCGTTACTGGTCCTGAAACAGGTTTTTTGATGGGAACTATCATCGCATTGACTTCAAATATGTATTTTGGCCAAGGAGTCTGGACTCCTTGGCAGATGTTTGCTTTAGGCGTGATTGGATTGATTTCGGGAATTTGTTTCCAAAAACGTCCTAGGACTTGGATTTTAACGATTTGGGGACTAGTCAGTGGCTTTTTGATGGGATGGATTATGGATATCTACTATATTATTGGTTTCGTTGATCCGATTACTGTTAAGAGCATCTTGACTTCCATTGCCGCTAGTTTTTATTTCGACTTCGTCCATGGATTATTTACGGCTGTCTTGTTATTGCTAGTTGGCAAGCGTTGGATTCAGATTTTCAACAATTACAAAGTTAAATATAATTTGTTCGATAAAAAAAGCTAAAACAATTAATGTCTTAGCTTTCAAAATTATGGAATTAATAAGTATAACCAGGCAGCAACGATGCCACCTGCAAGTGGTCCAAAAATGGGTACCCAGCTGTATGCCCAATCCGAATTACCCTTGTTAGCAATTGGTAGGATTTGATGAGCAATTCTTGGTCCGAGGTCTCTGGCAGGATTAATTGCATAGCCAGTTGTCCCACCAAGCGAGAAGCCAATAGCGGTAATCAAAAGTCCGACCACGATTGGATTAAGTCCTTGGGTAAATTTACCACGAGTAAAGGCTAAGAGTGCAAAGACTAAAACAAAAGTTCCGATAAATTCACTAATAAAGTTAAAGAAATAATTACGAATAGCTGGTCCAGTTGCGAAGACGCCTAAAATAGCTTGTGGATCATCGGTTTCTTGCCAATGTGGGTAGTAATTGATCCAAACTAAAATGGCCCCAACAATAGCACCTAAAATTTGAGCTATGATGTAAGGTATAACTGATGACCAAGGGAAGACACCCGCAATTGCCATCCCCACAGTTACGGCCGGATTTAAATGAGCTGGACTTAAAAAGGCTGAACAATAAATTCCCAATGTAACTGCTAGGCCCCACCCTAAGGCGATGGCAACCCAGCCTGAACCTTGGGCTTTTGATTTGTTAAGACTAACAGCCGCAACGACACCGTCACCCAGTAAAATCAAGACTAGGGTACCGATGAATTCGCCGACTAGTTGTAATGTTAAACTATCTTGCATAAGCTTTCCTCCAAATCTATGTGACTACGCTTTCATTTTTTGTTACATATAGATTATACATAGATGAGGTGGATAAAACTATAAAATGCATTGGTTTCAATTTCACAATAAAACAAAATATATTTTTTGAAGGAGTACAAAATGAAAATTTATACAAGAACTGGCGATAAAGGCAAGACTCGAATCATAGGAAACGACGTGCTTTATAAATCAGCTACTAGAATCAATTCTTACGGAACAATTGATGAATTGAATTCCTTAGTGGGCGTTATTATTGCCAATTTGTCTACAAAAACAGCAGTATTGCACGATGAACTAGAAGAAATTCAACAACTATTATTTGATTGTGGAACGGATTTGGCCATTTCTGCTAAGGATACGAAGCACGAATTCATTTTTAAAGATGACAATGGCGCTGTCGACTGGCTAGAAAAGAAGATTGACGAATACAGCGATAAAGTTCCTGTAACCAAAAAATTCATTTTACCTGGCGGTTCAAAAACAGCCTCCAATTTACATTTGGCCAGAACTGTCACTCGTCGAGCTGAGCGTGAAATTGTTAAATTGATGCAAGAAGAACCCATCAATGAGGCAGTATTGAAGTTTATCAACCGACTATCTGATTACTTTTTTGCTGCAGCTCGTTATAGCAATGTCCTTGAAGGTGTAAAAGATATCCAGTATCGTAATAGTAAGCCCGTATTTAGATAAGAAAAGAGGTAATACATTGCGTTCACAAAAAGAAAAGATGTTATCCGGCGACTTGTATATTGCTAATGATCCTGAGATTGCTCATGATTTTAAAAAGGCCAAGCGTCTAGTTAGGTCATATAATCAAACGACTGAAGAAGAACCTCAAAAAAGACAGTCTATTATTGACGACCTGTTTAAAAAGAGTGGTTCGGGAATCCATTTAGAGCCACCATTTTATACCGATTATGGCAGCAATACCGTCATTGGAGATAATTTCTATTCAAATTATGAATGTATTATTATTGATACAGCCAACGTAAAAATCGGTAACAATGTCATGTTTGGACCTCGTGTTGGGCTGTACACAGCTGGTCATCCTATTGATAGTCTGATACGAAATGAGCATCTTGAATATGGTAAGCCAATTACAATTGGTAACGACGTTTGGCTAGGTGGAAATGTTGTGGTAAATCCAGGAATTACAATTGGCAATAACGTTGTCATTGGTTCTGGATCAATCGTTACTAGAGATATTCCTGATGGCGTGATTGCTGTGGGTAATCCTTGTCGAATTTTGAGAAAAATCAATCAACAAGATCACGATTACTGGGAACTCGAAAAGAAAAAATATTATGAAAATTAAAAAAATATAGTTCTGTAATAAGAATAGGGTTCAGAAAATCAATTTGATTTCCTGAACCCTATCTTTTTGCCTTCTAATCGACTGATTTTAGTGCTTCTAACATGTCGATATTTTTTATTTTTTGGTTCATCATCATCATAACTACGAGTGAAAAAATAATCATTAAGATGACTGAAATAATAGGATTTGACCACGATAATCCAGGAGCGACCATTGCTGTAGCTGGAGGCAATAGTTTCATGATGTATCCATGAAAGGCATATCCAAAACCAAGCCCAAGTACAATTCCGATACCAGTTAAAATATTAGTTTCTCGATAAATATACATTAAGACTTCATTAGGATAGAAACCTAAGACCTTTAAAGTTGAGAGTTCCCGAACCCGTTCACTGATATTGATATTAGTAAGCGTATAGAGAACAACTAATGAAAGCAGGGATGCACTCAATACTAAAACGAGGATTAAATTATTGAGATTGCTCAAAATATTGGTGATGGTTGATTTAGTTTCTTGAGACTGAATCGTTTGCACGGCAGCTTCTTGACGATTAAATTTAGCTGCAAAATTATTAACTTGTTCTTTGGAGTTCTTCTTCAAACTAACAAGATAGGCATTAGCTTGGTACTTTTGATTGAAGACTTTTTGATAATAAGCTTGATTCATATAAATGTAATGGCCAGCATACATTGTCGTAATTCGGGCAATTTTGATTTTATGAGTAGTTCCATCGGTTTCATGGATTTTAATTTTTCCACCAACTGTTACATTTTGTAAATTAGCTAATTTTTGAGAAATAATGGCACCGTTATTTGATAACTTCAATGCCTTATGTGATTGATAATCTTGTAGTTTGATATAGTGATTTAATTGTTGTGAGTTTTTTGAAACTGTAAGCGAAATGTCCTCACGTGCATAATCATTATTGCGAGTTGCATAAATATTTTCGAAATAAGCTCCATTAAATCGTTTCACATTATTAGAGTTACGAACAACATTCTTAGCACGATTAATATTTTGCGTCGACTCGTCAGGATTGTAGGCGGTGATAATATCGTATTGACTGATATGTCCAAATTGACGCTCAACAATGGTATTCAGGGAATCTTTAATACCAAATCCTGTAATCATTAAAGCTGTGGCTCCCGCAACACCAACAATTGTCATAAGCATGCGGCCCTTATATCTGAAGAGGTTTCGAGCCGTAACCTTATAGGAAAAGTTTAAATGGTGCCAAATAAAATTAATTTTTTCAAGTAAGATTCGTGAACCACCAGCAGGAGGTTTTGGCAACATTAATTGAGCGGGATCAGTTTTAAGCTCTTTACGAGAGGCTAACCAAGAAGAAAGGACAGTCGAAAGAAAAGCTAATAGGAAAGACAAGACAATATACCAAGGGTGTAAGTTAAGCTGTAATTTAGTGAACGTGAAATTAGCAGTATAAGCATTGAAAATGATTCTTGGCAACGTTATTAATCCTAAAATACTTCCTAAAATAGTCCCTAGAAGTGCTGCCAAAAAACTGTATACGATAAATTCCCGCATAACTTCAGCTTTTGAATAGCCCAAAGCGCGAAGGGTTCCCATTTCAATACGTTTTTCTTCAACCATTCGTCTCATAGTTGTGAAACTAACTAGTATGGCGATTAAGAAGAAAAAGGCGGGAAATGATTTACCCAATGAATCGATTCTTTGGGCATCTTCGCCATAATTGTTATAGCCTTCGTTATAATCATTTCGTCCTTGAATCGTTAAAGTCATATTATTTAATTGTTTCTTTTTGTCTTGTACTTGCTGCAATTTGTTTTTTGACTTAAGAAAAGCTGACTCTTCTGATTTTAAAATTTTACTTTGATTATTAAGTTGTGCTTCTTGAGATGATAATTGAGTAAGTGCAGTATTATTTCCTGTCACTTCAGCTTGTTTTATCTGTGTTGATAGTTGTGCTTGTTTAGTTTGTAATGTCGATTTGGCCAGTGAAAGTTTAGCAGCAGATATTTTAATTTTTTTGTTCCCCGGAGACAATTTGCGGTTTATCTTGCTACGTAATTTAGCAATTTGTTTTTTATTTTGTTGATTTAGTTTAGGCTGAATTGATTCAACTATATTAGAAACTTTATTTTCATATTTTTTAGAATAAGCGTTACCACTGACATTTTTAAAACTTAGTCGAGCAAAATTAGGATTATCAGCTGAAAAAGCCTGCTTTTTGAGATAGGCAAAGCCATAAAGCTGTCCCGTACCTGCAGTAGTATTTCCAATATTATCTTTTTTTAGATATTCTGTTGAATTTACAAAACCGACGATTTTAAATGATTTATTCTTCAATCCAGAGGCAGTATCCTTTTTAGTGCCAGTTAAATTAATTGATTCATTTAAGTGATATTTTCCACGTAAATTGTCGCTTAAAACGATTTGCTGGGTAGTTCGTGGTCGATGCCCTTTAGTTAAAGTCATTTTGGAAAGAGATGTTGGGACACTTTCGGTTCGCAAAGCATGTTGCGAATGTTTGATTAGAACATCTTTACTAAAGCCAAAATTGAGTTGTTTGATTTGCTTTAAATTTTTTAAAAATTTTTGATCCGATTGATTCAAATTTGAAGAAGCGATAATTTTAGCATCGGCTAAATTTGATTTATCGTAGGCTGTTTGAGCAGTTCGACGCATATTTGGTCCAGTAACATTCAAGCCAATCAATATGAAGACGCCTAACATTAATAAAGCTGATACGGATAGGAAACGTCCTAATGACATTTTAAATTCACGTCTAATATTTTTATTTAAAGTTTTCAATTTTTCCACCTACCATTCGAGTTCTTCAACCGGCGTTGGATTAGGATTTAGCGTATCTGATTTAATTTTTCCGTCAGTGATTTCGATGACATGATCAGCCATCTTTTTAATGAGGCTATTGTGAGTAACGATAATTACGTTTTTATGAGATTGCTGAGTAAAATCTTGAAATAGTTTTAAGATTTTTTTACCAGTTTTGTAGTCAAGAGCACCAGTGGGTTCATCTGCAAGCAGTAAATCAGGATTTTTGGCAATTGCTCGAGCGATAGAAACTCGTTGTTGTTCACCACCCGATAGTTGAGCTGGAAAATTATTCATTCTAGATTTTAATCCGACTGAATCCAAAGCCTTTTTGGCGTCTAGTGGATGTGAAGTGATTTCAGCCGCTAATTCGACATTCTCAAGGGTCGTCAGATTTTGAACTAGGTTGTAAAATTGAAAAACAAAACCGACTTTTTGGCGGCGATATTTTGTTAGACCCTTTACATTTAAAGTAGTCAATTCAAGGCCATTAATATTTACTGAACCACTGGTAGCTTTATCCATACCACCTAAGATATTTAAAAGAGTGGATTTGCCAGCTCCAGAAGCACCCAAAATAATTGTTAATTCTCCAGGGACGATTTCAAAGTTAACATCCTGATTTGCATTAACCGTATTAGAACCTTTTCCGTAAGTTTTGGTTTCATTTTTGACTGAAATAAAATTGGTCATTGTATTTTCCTCCCATTGACAATATAATGAACACCATGTTGATTAATTATTCAAGCTTATTAAACCACTAGTTTGTTCTATTTCAATGTTCAGATTTTTAAAAAGTGTTGATTAAGTTAGGAAGTGTATGATGACTTCACAAAAGAATCGTCAAGAAGAAACAGAAGCAAATATTATTCACGCGTTGTTAGAAGCAGGTAAAACTAAACCGTTAGCGCAAATTTCAGTCAGTGATATTACGAGAATCAGTCATATTAATCGGGGGACATTTTATTTACATTTTTTAGATAAAGATGATTTGGTTAATCAAGTTACCCAAAAGTTTGTTGATCAAGTTCAAACGATTTTACATACTGAAATGTCCGAATCAATGGATTATCACTATTTTTCTGAAGGAAAACCTTATCCAGTGATTACAAGTTTGGTTGATTTGATTGCTGAAAATAAAGAATTGGTCAAATTTATGTTAGGTACTAACGGCAATCCAAAGTTTTATCCTACGATTGTGACGGAATTAAAAACTGCCATTTTGAATAAATTAAATTCTGTTAAAGGAAATAGAGATTTTACATCGGATATTCCTAATGAATATGCCATTCGCCTGATAATTAGCATGATTTTTAGTATCCTCAAGACTTGGGTTAATAATGATGATGGGTTAACCAAAGAAGCCATCTCAAAAATAATTATGAAAAGCCTGTATTTATCACCCTATGAGATGTTAGGAATAACAAAATTTTCAAATAAGAAATAATTATCTTAAACTGTCTTTTTGAATTTAAAGATTAAATTTTTATATAACAAAAGGTGCCCTATAACTGCTGGAATTTTCTAACAGTTATAGAGCACCTTTTTGTTTAGTTCTTTTAATTCTATATAGGGGGGAGGATAATCAAATTTTTTATCTTCATTTGATTATACGAATATCCTATCAGCTGAGTATGAAAAAAATATTGGCAAAATATGACAATTCGCTAAATAAATTGTGAAGGAAGTTTGACTATTAATCTCATTTATAGTTGGAATAATTCCTCCAAATGATGTAAGACCCCTTGTTGATTATTATTGATAGTTTGATATTGAGCGGTTTGTTTAACGATTGGCGAACCATTTTCCATAGCAACGCCACGGCCGACATAACGCAACATTTCTAAGTCATTGCCGCCATCGCCAAAGGCACACATTTCAGATGGTTGAATATTTAACTTTTCAGATAAATATTGCAGACCAGTTGATTTGTTGACGTCAGCTCTGATAACGTCAATGTCGCCATGACCAGAAGTAACGATTGAAACTTCATCGCCAATCATATCAGCTAATTTATCCATATATTTTTCCGTTTCAGTTTTAGGACAACTGACTGAGAATTTTAATATATTATCTTCAATGCCAAACAAACTATCGACTGTTTGGATGTGTGGAAAGTAGAAATTACTCATTTTGTAAAATTCTTTCGTAACATCTTTTAAAATGTAAGCTGATTTTTCACCACACATAACAGTTTGAATTGCAGGTAAACTATTGAGAACTTTAATTGTTTTTTCAGCGATTACAGGGCTAAAAGTATCGGTACGATAAATTTCTTGATGGTTTCCAATCAAAGCTCCGTTTTCTGCTACGAATAGAGTCTCCGGAAAGTCCTTGAAAAAATCTTTTAACTGGTAATATTGGTTCCCGCTGGCAGAAACAAAGGTGATATGATTTTGAATCATGTAGTCATAAATACGAGTGAAACGGGGCTTATCGAAGTGCTTTTCATCTGTTAAAAAAGTCCCATCCATGTCGGTTGCAACTAATTTGATTGTCATAAATAAATTCCTCTCAAATTTTTAAATTTAAAGACATCTGATTGTACATGTAAAAAGGTGTTTAAAGCAATCGATTATGATAAGTATTGTAACAAATTAAAAAAACGGTTTCAAAAGCTGTAAATATGTTTAAACAACGTATATAATAACCTTAGTTGAGTAGAGAAGAATATTACTTTGATCAAAGGATGGCTGTAGTATGATACGAGATGATTATGATACTGAATTGGACCGACTGAGCCAAATTAAATCAGTTTTTATGCCACAATTAAAAAGTGTCAAGATGGTTGCTAAGGATAGAATTCCTGCCCACACTTATGAACCAATTATTTACGACCATTTGAAGACGTTACCGGATGAGCCAAATTTACCGAACGATTTGACAAAATTGCGTGATGGGAATGTCTCATTGAACGAGTCTGATAAATTTCCCAATGTCAAAGTTGATGATGAGATTGCTGATGCTTTGAATCGGAAGGTACGTTATTTAAAAATTTATCGGGAGAGTTTTTTGAATTCGCCTAAAGCCTTAATTTATCTTCATGGCGGTGCTTATTATGGTGGCACGACCGAAGATACCTTGCCATTTTTGAAATTGTTAGCGGAAAAATTTGATGGGGTGATTTACAGTGTAGATTACAGTATTGCTCCGGAAAATCCTTATCCCACAGCTTTGGAGGATTGTGTCACGGTTGTAGAGTTTATTAAGAGTCGTTATTCGCAATTATCCATTTCTGGAGATTCGGCTGGTGCTTCGATTGCCTTGGGGGTAAGCGAAATTTGTCATTTAACCGGCTTAAAGGATTTTTATAAGCATATTTTGTTTTATCCAACTGTAGTTCATGGTTCAAATTATGATGGTCCACTTTGGAATGATCATCTAATCACTATCGATTCCAATCAAAGACGTGCCTTGCATAATAATTACACGCAATTTAAGCAATTAGATAAAATTATGACTGGTTATTATACTGACAATCAAAAGGTTGATTTAACAGCACCAATACTTTCACCACTATACGCAGACCCATTAATCTTTAAAGATGTTCTAGTAATGACCGGAGAATTTGATCCCTTCAGATTACAAGACGAAGCCTTTATCCAAAAATTAGGACTAGCAAAATGTAAAGTAAAGTACATTCGATACGGTGGATTGGGACATGCCTTTTTAAATTACGTAGGGCAAATACCAGCAGTTGAGGATGCCTTGAATGAAGCTGGGAAAAGTTTAAATTAAAGAGAGCGCAGATGGGGCGCCCCCATCAAAGCTCGTTTCCGTTATAAAAGTAAGAAGCACGTAGGGATGATTTTCATATTAAAGAATATGGTAATACGGGGAAAGCACGTCAACCAAAGAAAATCATCTAATCAGAACTCGTTTCAAACTAAATAACAAAATGTAATTATTAACATAGCACAAAAATATCGGTCAAAAAGTTAATAGCAAGGGAGATGCGATTAACTAACCTGACCAAAAAATGGTGACGATAATCAAAGTGAAGTGAACCCTCCTAGTTGGAGTAATCCAACGGGAGGGTTTTCTTTGTTTTCAAAAGATATTAAATTGGCTTGTATAACAGATGTTAATAATGGGTTGCCTATTGTACAAGCTATGAAAAAATA